>JANMQB010000198.1:0-5040 GCA_031370155.1 Hyphomicrobiales bacterium
GCCGCTCGCCGATGAGGTGGGATCGAAATTGCTGCTGCCCTGCGATGTCGAGGATATCGCCACCGTCGATGCGGTCTTCGCGACGCTCAAGAAGCAATGGGGGAAGATCGATTTTCTCGTCCACGCCATCGCCTTCTCCGACAAGAACGAGCTCAAGGGCAAATATGCCGACACGACGCGCGAGAATTTCATCCGCACCATGGTGATCTCGTGCTTCTCCTTCACCGAAATCGCGAGGCGCGCCGCCGCCATGATGCCGGATGGCGGCTCGCTGGTCACACTCACCTATGGCGGCTCCCTGCGCGTCATGCCCAATTACAACGTCATGGGGGTGGCCAAGGCGGCGCTCGAATCCTCGGTGCGCTATCTCGCCGCCGATTACGGGCCGCAGGGCATCAGGGTGAATGCGATTTCGGCGGGTCCGATGCGGACGCTGGCGGGAGCGGTTATCGGCGATGCGCGCGCCATGTTCAATTACCAACAGAATCACGCGCCCTTGCGCCGCACCATCACGCTCGAGGAAGTGGGGGGCGCCGGGCTCTATCTCCTGTCGTCGCTTTCGGGCGGGGTCACCGGCGAAATCCATTATGTCGATTCTGGCTACAACATTATTTCCATGCCGCGCCCGGAAGATTTGAAGAAGGGCGTGGAGAACGGCGGCTAGATTTCACCGGCCACGTAATTGGCGGGATCGATTGAGACGATTGAAGGCTTGCGGCCGTTGAGCGGGTTGTCCGGATTCCAGGCAAGCGCGGTTTCGTAAAAGCGCGCCGACAGGGCATCATACATGATGAGCCGTCCCGCCAGGCTGTCGCCCGCACCGGTGATTTCCTTCATAACTTCCATCGCCTGCATGGCGCCGACGACGCCGGGAAGGGCGCCGAGAATGCCCGCCTCCTCGCAGGCCGGAAACAGACCGCGCGGCGGAATCTCACCCATCAGGCAGCGGTAGGTCGGCCACGGCGTGCCGCCGGGCGACGTTTCGTGCGGCTTGAAGGTGGATATCTGTCCGTCGAACTGGCCGACGGCGGCGGTCACCAGCGTTTTCCCGGCGAAGAAGCAGGCATCGCTCACCAGAAAGCGGGTGGGGAAATTGTCGCTGCCGTCGGCAACCAAATCGTATTGCCCGATGATGGCGAGCGCATTCGCGGCGGTCAGTCTCTCCTGGTGTTCGACAACGGCCACATGCGGATTGAGGGCGTGAAGGGTTTGGGCGGCGCTGCGGGTTTTCGCTTCGCCGACGCGCGCGGTGGTGTGAACGACCTGGCGGTGCAGATTGGACAGGCTCACTGTATCATTGTCGACGATGCCGATGGTGCCGACGCCGGCGGCCGCCAGATAGAGCAGCACGGGGGCGCCCAGACCGCCGGCACCGACGACGAGAACTTTTGCGGCCTTGAGCTTCGCCTGACCGGGGCCGCCGATTTCCGCCAGCACGATGTGGCGGGCGTAGCGCTCGAGCTCGCCGGGAGACAGCGCCATCACCTGGTCCCCGAGGAGCCGAAACCATCCGCACCGCGGGCCGTGGCTTCGAGGCTCGTGGTTTCCGTCCAGACCGCCCGGGAGACAGCGGCGATCACCATCTGGGCGATACGGTCGCCGCGGGCGATGGCGAAATCATCTTTGCCGTGGTTGATCAGCGGCACCTTGATCTCGCCGCGATAATCGCTGTCGATGGTGCCGGGCGCATTGAGCACGGTAACGCCGTGCTTGGCGGCAAGGCCGGAGCGCGGCCTGACCTGGGCCTCGAAGCCCGCCGGCAATGCGATGGCAAAGCCCACCGGCATCAGGCAGCGGGTACCCGGCTTGAGAACGATGGCTTCGGCGGCGCGCAAATCCATGCCGGAGGCGCCCGCCGTCTCATAGGACGGCAAGGGCAGCCCTTCGCCGCCGGCCAGACGCTGGATTGAGATCTCGATCATTCGGCGGCTTTTGCCCTCGGCGGCAGCCGGGCGGCCAGCATATCCATGAGCTTTCGGGCGACTTCCTGCTTCGGCATATCCGGCCAGATCTCGACGCCCGCCGCCGAGACGATGTGCACCTTGTTGCGGTCGCCGCCGAAGACGCCCTTTGCAGCGCTCACATCATTGGCGACGATCAGGTCGCAGCCCTTGGCGGCGAGCTTGGCGCGGGCCTGGTTGACCACATCTGAGGTCTCGGCCGCGAAGCCCACGACGATGGCAGGACGCTTATCGCGGCGTCTGGCGATGGTGGCCAAGATGTCCGGGTTCTCGACCATGGCAAGGGCGGGAATACGGCCCTCGATCTTCTTGATCTTCTCGCCCGCCACTTGCGCTACGCGCCAGTCGGCGACGGCGGCGGCGAAAATGGCGATGTCGCAGGGAAGTTCACTTTCGCAAGCGGCGAGCATCTGCGCGGCATTCTCCACTGGAATCATCTGGACACCGGGCGGGATCGGCAGGCTGACCGGTCCCGAGACCAGAACCGTCTCGGCCCCCAGCGCCACCGCCGCCGCGGCAATGGCATAGCCCTGCTTGCCGGAGGAATGATTGGAGATGTAACGGACGGGATCGATCGCCTCGCGCGTCGGACCGGCGGTGATCAGCACTTTCCGGCCGGCCAGAGGCCGCGCGGCTGGCTGCAATTTCGCTTCAATGGCGGCGAGGATTTCCGCAGGCTCGGCCATGCGGCCGGGGCCATATTCGCCGCAGGCCATTTCACCATCATTGGGGCCCACCACGGCGATGCCGTCGCGTTGCAGGATTTCGAGATTGCGCCGGGTTGCCGCATGGGTCCACATCCGCACATTCATGGCGGGGGCAATCAGCACCGGCTTGTCGGTGGCGAGCAGTGCGGTCGAGGCAAGATCGTCGGCCAGGCCATGGGCCATCTTGGCCATGAGATCGGCGGTGGCCGGGGCCACCACCAGAAGATCGGCGGCGCGCGACAATTCGATATGACCCATCTCGATCTCGTCGGTGAGGCTGAAAAGGACGGTATGCACCTTCTCGCCGGTGAGGCTCGCAATCGAGAGGGGGGTTACGAATTCCTCCGCCGCGCGGGTCATGATGGTGCGGACGCGGGCTTCGCGCTGCTTCAGCAGGCGGATCAGCTCGAGACATTTATAGGCGGCAATGCCGCCGCCGATCACGAGCAGGACGGTCTTTCCCGAAAGGCTGGTCATGGCTGCATTATGCCGGAAAACCGGTTCTCACGCGACTCCAAGGGTTAAAAAGCTAAATTATAGGCAATGACGATGAGGGCGAGCGCGCCTGCCACGATGGCATAGCGCGGCAGCCGCCCGTGCCGCGCCTGGGCCTTCGCCAGTTCCTCGGTGGTTTCGCGGTCGAGCCTCAAGCCACCCGCTTGCGCCATGTCGGCCAGCATATGGGTGGCTTTCTGGGCCTCGTCGAGCATGCCGGGAAGTGTCATGGCCATGCGGCCCAGCGAGGCGGCGCCCTCGACCACACCTTCGATCTTGCCGACCGGCCCGAGCTTGCGCTCGATCCAGCCGCGCACCACGGGCTCGGCCGTCACCCACATGTTGAGATTGGGATTGAGGGTGCGAGCGACCCCTTCGACCACCACCATGGTTTTTTGCAGCAGCAAAAGCTGCGGCTGGGTCACCATGTTGAACTGGCCGGTCACCTCGAAGAGCTGGGTCAGGAGCCGCGCCATGGAAATTTCGCTCGCCTGCTTGTCCATGATCGGCTCGCCGATCGCCCGCAACGCCTGGGCGAAATTGGCCGGATCCTCGCCCCGCGGTACATAGCCCGCGTCGAAATGCACCTGGGCGACGCGCATATAGTCGCGGGTGATGAAGCCGTAGAGAATTTCGGCGAGGAACATGCGCTCCTTGCCGCCGAGCCTGCCCATGATGCCGAAATCGACGGCGACGAGCTTGCCGCTGTCATCGACGAAGAGATTGCCCGGGTGCATGTCGGCATGGAAGAAGCCGTCACGGATCGCGTGGCGCAGGAAGCTCTGGATCACCATGTCGCCGAGTGCGACGAGATCGAAGCCCCTGGCCTTGAGGGCGGCGAGATCGGCAATCGGCGTGCCGTCGATCCATTCGGTGGTGAGCACCTGGCGGCCGGTGCGCCGCCAATCGATTTTCGGCAGGCGGAGGCCGGAATCGGTTTGGGTGTTCTTCGTCAATTCGGCGATGGCCGAGGCCTCCATGCGCAAATCGAGCTCGAGCTTCATCGAGTGCTCGAGCATGGCCACCGCCGCGACGGGGCGGAGCCTGCGGCCTTCGGCGGTGAAGCGCTCGGCAAGCCTGGCGGCGAAGAAGAAGCTCGCAAGATCGGCCGCAAAGCGTTTCTCGACGCCGGGGCGCAGCACCTTGACGGCGACCTCCACGCCCTCGCTCGTGCGCGCCTTGTGGACCTGGGCGATGGAGGCGGCGGCGACCGGCGGGCCGAACTCCGAAAACAGGCTCTCCACTTGGCCGCCCAGATTGGCGCGAATGGCGGCGCGCGCCTCCGCCATGCTGAAGGGCGGCAGCCGGTCATGCAAAGCCTTCAGTTCGAAGGCGCGCTTGGCGCCGACGATATCGGGCCTGGTCGCCAGAAACTGGCCGAGCTTGATGTAGGAGGGACCAAGTGCCGAGAGCGCCGCGGTGAGGCGGCTTTCGGCATTCATGGCGGGCGGGTTTGTGCCCAATTTGGCGATGCGCAAGAGGAGGCGCGCCGCCCATGGCAGCGAAGCCACCTGGTCCGGCAGGAGGAGGGCATCATAGCGCGCCAGGGTGCGGCCGGCTTTGAGGAGCCTGTAGATGTGCACGAGGCTCGCCGGCATCAGATGCACCAGCCCGAATGAATGGCGACGATGCCGCCCGCGAGATTGCGCCAGGAGACCTGGGCAAAGCCCGCTTCCCCGATCATCGTCTTGAATTGCTCCTGCTTGGGAAAGGTGCGGATGCTCTCGACCAGATAGCGGTAGGGCTGGCCGTCGCCGGTCACCACCTTGCCGATAGCGGGGATGACGGTGAAGGAATAGGCATCGTAAACCTGTTCCAACACCGGCACGTCGGGGTGGGAGAATTCCAGGCAGAGAAAGCGGCCGCCGGGTTTCAGC
>JANMQB010000245.1:0-5360 GCA_031370155.1 Hyphomicrobiales bacterium
TCGAAGCGCCATCGAGCTGGGACTCGAACATCGTGCCGCTGTTCGTGGCGGAGGCGCTGTTGGCGGCGACGGTCATTGCCAACTGTCGCGCCACGCGGCGTTGACGGTGGCCGCCACCAGTGCCTCTGCAACGAACAGCGGCACGATGTTCGAGTCCCAGCTCGATGGCGCTTCGATACGGAGCGGAAGTGAATGCACGGCAATTCTCGCAATCGGGGAAATCCACTGATCGGTAATGAGCACGACTTTGGCGCCGCGCTCTTTGGCGGAAGCGGCAAATTCCAGCATGCGGGCGTCATAACGGCGGATATCGAAGACAACGAACACGTCGTTGCGGCCGATATCGAGAAGCTGCTGCGGCCAGATGGCGGGCGCCGAAGGCAGCAGCGCAACAGCGGGCCGCGCCATGCTGAGATGGGTGAAAAGATAGGTGGCTAGCGCATGGGTGATGCGGCCGCCGGCCAGATGGATGCGGTTGCGGCGGTCGGCCAGCAGCGCCACGACGGCATCGAAGCTGCGATGGTCCATCAGTTTCAGCGAGCCGCTCAAATTTTCCATGGCGGCAGTGGCGAAGCGGTTGAGGATGTGGGCTTGGGGAGCATCGGCGCTCCAGCGGTCGTGCTTGGCGATCGGATTCTGCAGCCTTGCGGAAAGCTCGGCGCGCAGGGCCTCCTGGAAGGCGGGAAAGCCGGTGAAGCCCAGCTTCTTGGCCAGGCGCAAGACACTCGGCGTGCTGACCCCGGCATCGCGGGCGAATTCGGTGATGCTGGAAAGCCCGGCCATCGGATAATTGGCGAAGAGAGCCGCCATCAGCTTGCGCTCGGCGGCGGTCAACTCGCCGGCCTTGAGCCGCAGGCGTTCGGCGACGGTGGTGCCCCGCATGTTTGTTCTCTCTCCCGCGCCACTGTAACGAATTTGACAGTCGAAGGCCAATCTGAAATTATTGCTTCAGGAGCAGAGCGCGATGGGGGCCTTGCTATTGGATGGCGAAGACGATCCGGTCATCCCGGTCAATGAGAGCGGCCGCTCGCCCTATGTGCTGGTCTGCGAGCATGCCGGAAACCGCATGCCGCGGAAGCTCGGCAGCCTCGGCCTGGCGGAGAACGAGCTTGTCCGCCACATCGCCTGGGACATCGGCGCCGAGGGGGTTGCCCGGCTGCTGTCGCGGCTCATCGATGCGCCGTTGGTGCTGCAGCGTTATTCGCGCCTCGTCTATGATTGCAACCGGCCGCCGGAATCGGCCGCCGCCATGCCCGGGGTGAGCGAGACGACGCGCATTCCCGGCAATGAAAACTTGCGCGCCGAGGATAAGCTGGCCCGCATCGCCGCCATCTACCGGCCGTTTCATGCGGCGGTATCGGCGGTGCTCGATGCCCGCGCCGCCCAGGGGCAGGCGGTCAGCGTCGTTTCGATCCACAGTTTCACCCCCGTCTACAAGGGCAAGCGGCGCGACTTCGAGCTCGGCATTCTGCACGACCGCGACACAAGGCTCGCCGACATTCTCATCAAGGGCTTTCCCAACGCCGATGTGCGGCGCAACGAGCCTTACGGGCCGAAGGACGGCGTGCTGCACACGCTCAATTTGCATGCTGGAGTGCGCGGTCTAAGACATGCGATGATCGAAATCCGCAACGATCTGATTTCACATGAACGCGGGCAGGACGAGTGGGCGCAACGGCTATCCGTTCCGCTCATCCAGGCAACCGCGAATTAGGGAGAGATAGGTAATGGCCATCGGAATGCTGACACTCGCCGATCTCAAGAAGGACGTCGCCGCGGGTACCATCGACACGGTGATCGCGGCGCTGGTCGATATGCAGGGGAGGCTGATCGGCAAGCGCTTCCACGCGCAGTATTTCGCCGACAGCGGCCATGAGGAAACCCACGGCTGCAACTATCTCCTCGCCGACGACGTCGAGATGGAAACGGTGCCCGGCTACAAGGCGACGAGCTGGGAGAAGGGCTACGGCGATTTCGTCCTGAAGCCCGACATGGCGACGCTCCGGCGCATTCCCTGGCTGCCGGCCACCGCGCTGGTCATCTGCGACGTGCTCGATCATCACACCCACGAGGATATTCCACACAGTCCCCGCGCCATTCTCAAAAAACAGCTGAAGCACCTGCAGGCCATGAAACTCAAAGCCTACATGGCGTCGGAACTCGAGTTCTTCCTGTTCGACGACAGCTATGAGGCGGCCCACCACAAGGGTTACCGCCATCTCAAGACGGCGGGCCACTATATCCAGGACTATCACATCCTGCAGACCACCAAGGAAGAAGGGGTGATGCGGGCGATCCGCAACGGACTGCATGGCGCCGGGATACCGGTCGAAAATTCCAAGGGCGAGTGGGGGCCGGGGCAGGAGGAGATCAACGTCAAATATGCCGAGGCCCTCGAGATGGCGGACCGCCACGCCATCATCAAGAACGGCTGCAAGGAAATCGCTTTCGGCCTCGGCAAGGCAATTACCTTCATGGCCAAGTGGGACTATGGCCTGGCCGGCAGTTCCTCGCATATCCACCAGTCCCTGTGGTCGGCCGACGGCAAGACGCCCCTGTTCTTCGACAAGGCGGGCGATCACGGCATGTCGCAGACCATGAAGCACTATCTCGCCGGCCAGCTCGCCCATGCCGGCGAGATCACCTATTTCCTGGCGCCCTATATCAATTCCTACAAGCGCTTCATGGCCGGCACCTTCGCGCCGACCCGGGCGATCTGGAGCTTCGACAACCGCACGGCGGGCTACCGCCTGTGTGGCGCCGATACCAAGGCGATCCGCGTCGAATGCCGGGTGGGTGGCGCCGATCTCAATCCCCATCTGGCTTTCGCCGCACTTCTGGCCGCGGGCCTCGACGGCATCGAGAAGAAGATGGCGCTGGAGCCCGTCTTCTCGGGCGATGCCTATGACACCTCGAAGAAGCTCCGCGAAATTCCCAAGACATTGCGCGAGGCAACCGCGTTGCTCGACGGCTCGAAGCTGTTGCGTGGAGCCATGAGTGACGATGTCATCGACCACTACGTTCACACGGCGAAATGGGAGCAGTTCGAATACGACCGGCGCATCACCGATTTCGAATTGAAGCGCGGATTTGAGAGATATTGAAAAACATGACACTTCCCAACCGCAACTTCAATTATCCAACGGCGATCAAGTTTGGTACGGGCCGCATCAGGGAACTTGCCGAGCATTGCAAGGCGAACGGCATCGCGCGGCCACTCTTCGTCACCGATCCGGGCCTTGCCGCCATGCCGATGGTCAAGGCGATCGTCGACGACGTGAGGCGGGCGGGCTTGGCAATCGAGGTTTTCTCAGAGGTGCGCCCCAATCCGATCGAGGCGAACATCAACGCGGGCGTCAAAGCCTACCAGACCGGCCGCCACGACGGCGTCATCGCCTTCGGCGGCGGCTCGGGCCTCGACATCGGCAAGATGGTGGCACTCATGCACGGTCAGATCGTTTCGGTGTTCGAACTCGAGGACATCGGCGACTGGTGGACGCGAGCCGATGCATCGAAGATTGCGCCGGTGATCGCCGTGCCGACCACGGCGGGCACCGGCTCCGAAGTGGGCCGGGCCGGCGTCGTCACCCATCCCATCACCCATGAAAAGAAGATCATCTTCCATCCGGCGATCATGCCGAAGGTGGCGATCCTCGATCCGGAACTGACGGTGGGCTTGCCGCCCAAACTGACTGCGGCGACCGGCATGGATGCGCTGGCCCACAATCTCGAGGCCTATTGCGCGCCGTTCTAACATCCGCTGTCGGCGGGCGTGGCGATCGAAGGCATGCGGCTGGTCAAGGAAAATCTAGGCCGGGCGGTGAAGAAGGGCACGGACCTCGATGCCCGCGGCAACATGCTGATGGCCTCGGCCATGGGCGCCACCGCCTTCCAGCGCGGGCTCGGTGCCATCCATGCGCTCTCCCATCCCTTCGGCGGACTCTATGACGCCCACCACGGGCTCCTCAACGGCATCGTCATGCCCTTTGTGGTGAAGGCCAACCGCAAGAAGATCGAGAAGGATATCGAGCGCGCCGCCGCCTATCTCGGCATCAGGGGCGGCTTCGACGGCTTCCTCAAATGGATCCTGGCGCTGCGCAAAGAAATCGGCATTCCGCACGCGCTGAAGGACATCGGCATCGATACCATGCGCCTTGACGAGGTGGCGGCGATGTCGATCAAGGATCCAACCGCCGGCGGCAACCCGATTGCTTTCACCGAGAAACAATACAAGTCCCTGGCGCGAAAATGCGTGACGGGGGATTTGTGAGCGCGTTGTCCTCACCCTGAGGTGCCCGGCGTAGCCGGGCCTCGAAGGGCCGGCCGCGAGTCGATTGCAGCGTGCTTCGAGGCTTCGCCTTCGGCGAAGCACCTCAGCATGAGGATTTTCCCGGTTTACTCGCCCGGCGTTTTCTCCACCATCACCCCGATCTCCACTTCTCCGGCATTGAGGAAGTCGAGAATGATGGCGAAGCGGTCCCCGGCTTTTAGCGGCTGATTCAGTCCCACAAGCCGCAGATGCCGTGCGGTGGGCCGCATGGGGACAGGCTTGCCCGGCTCCAGCACAATCGCGGCAAGCGGCGGGTTGTCGTAGCGGTTGTTCCGCCGGAGCTCGATCAGGCCGCAGACTTTCGATCGCGCGGCGACGAGTGCATCGCGCTCCTTGCCGTTGTTGACCAATGGAAAGAATACTTGGCCGTCATTGTGGTTTGTTGGCAGCGCCCAGGCATGCCCGATGGCAATATCGCCGTTGGTGAAGGAATGGGCAGAGGCTGCGCGAGGCGCCAACAGGCACGCGGCAAGAAAAGTCCGGCGGCACATTTGTAATATTGCAGGCGCCGCCTCCGCCTCATTCTCGACCATCTTTGCTCCTTCAATATCCATTGTCGTGCGGACACATGATTGACGTGCCCTGGGCTGGGGGGCGTCACGGCTGATTCTTACAGGAGGAAGCAATGTGCGACTATTCCCTTGAAGTCTACGGTTCGCGCCCGGCGCGCGAAGGCGAGCGCTATGTGACGGCGCGGTTCCCAAGCGGGACGATCGGGCTTACCTCGCCGGGAGACGCAACGCGGCCGGTGTGTCTCAACTGCGATACCACCTTGCGGATCGACGGCATTCCCGCCGGGCTGCGCAAGGAGTTCGGCTTGCGGGCGCATGAAGACGCGGTCTTCGTCCGTCTCGATACCGGCCCCTATCGCGACGGTGTGCGTTTCGGCAACGGGACGGAATTCTCGCTGCAGGAGTTCCCGCCGGGCGTTACGGTCGCGGTGAAGCAGCTGCTCGAGAACGCCATGACGGTGGAGATCAAGCGTCCGATGGAGCTTGTCCGGCCATAGACCGTCGCGAATTTTCGCGGC
>JANMQB010000251.1:0-2526 GCA_031370155.1 Hyphomicrobiales bacterium
ATGACGGCGGCGGCCAGGTCTTCGATCGCCGTGCCGCAGGACTTGAAAAGCGTGATCTCCTCGGCGGTTCTGCGCCCCGCCACCTTGCCGCGGCAAAGCTCGAAGAGATCGCCCTGGACACGGGCGAAATCGAACTTGCCCTCGTCGCGGGCCTGAAGGAGATCGCCCGCTTCGCTCAAGGCGCCCGCCCGCGTATCGACAAAGACCCGCGCCCGCGCCACCGCCTCGCCGTCGGTCTCGCGCATCGTCGGCTTGAAGGCGCCGGCCAGGTCGACATGGACGCCCGGCTTAAGCCAGGCGCCTCTGACGATGGGGGCGGTGGAGGTCGTCACGCAGGAAACGATGTCGGCCTCGCGCACCGCCGGCTCCGGATCGCCGACCGCCGTGGCATCGAATCCCTCGATGCGAAGCTTGGCCGCGAGGCTCTCCGCTTTGGCGGCTGTGCGGTTGAAAATAGAGACGCGCCTGATCGGCCGCACCGAAGCATGGGCGCGGACGAAATGCTCGCCCAGCGCCCCGGCGCCCACCAGCACCATGTAAGAGGCGTCCTTGGCCGCCAGATAGTCGGCGGCAAGGGCCGAGGCGGCGGCCGTGCGGCGCCGTGTCAATTCGGTGCCGTCCATCATGGCGGCGGCGGCGCCGGTTGCGTTGTCGATCAGCAGATAACTCGCCTGCACCGTGGGCAAGCCCAGGGCGGCGTTGTCGGTCTTGACGACAACGGTTTTGAGCCCCGTCCACGCCTTCGACCAGGCCGGCATCAGCAAGAGAGTCGAGACCGCCGAGGTTTCGTGATGATGACGCACGGGTGTTGTGTAGTCGGCGCGGAAACCCTCGCGCAGCGCCTCGACGATTTCTCCATAGCTTGCAAATCCGGCGAAATCGGCCGCGGAAATGACCTTCATGGATTGGCATCGCCCGGCGGCGCCGGTTCCCGCTTCATCCGCGCCTGTTCATCATGGGCGCGCACCAGTTCGATGCGGGCTTGGCGCGCGGCGCGGCGCCATTTGCCTTGCGCGAACCAGGCGGCAACCCAGCCGGCGATCAGGCCGAAGAAAATCCCGCAGAAGAACAGGGTCCATAGCGGCATGTCGATGGCGGCAAAGGGCGCATCGCGCGAGAACGGATCGAAGGAGACGGTGATCCACTGCCGGTTGGCCACGGCGAAGGCGACAACCACGATCGCGATGGGAAGGCCGATCGCCCAGTTCAAGATGCGGCGCAGCGTCATCAGGTCTCGGCGTTGAGCCGCTCGCGCAGCTCCTTGCCGGTCTTGAAGAAGGGCACGCGCTTGGCCACCACCTCGACCGCCGTGCCGGTGCGCGGATTGCGCCCGGTGCGGGCATTGCGAGATTTGACCGAGAAGGCCCCGAAACCGCGAAGTTCCACCCGGTCTCCTTCCCTCATCGCCCGGATGACCTCGCCCAGCACCGTATTGACGATGCGCTCGATGTCGCGATGATAGAGATGCGGATTGGTGTCGGCGATCTTTTGAACGAGTTCGGACTTGATCATGGACTTAAGCCTCACGCCGGTGGGATCAAAGCTGAGGGTGCCAAAGCACGAGAAGCCCGTCAAGCTTTGTGCGGCCGGCACTGCCGCCGAGGCCCAAGGCCCGCAGCACTTGGTCCGCCACCGCAAAGCCGAGACCGGACGGATCGGCGGTGAACGGCACCTTCCAGTCGACGATCTCCGTGCCTTTGGCGATATTCTTCTCGGCCTCCAGCCAAGCCACCGCTTTCTCCTCATCGCCCACGGCATCGATAAGCTTTGCGGCCGCCGCCTGGCGGCCGGTGAAGACGCGGCCGTCGGCGAGCAGGCGTACCTGCTCGATCGGAAGCTTGCGGCGTTCGGCGACGAGGCCGGTGAACCATGCGAAACTGTCCTGCACCAGGGCGTTCGAGGCCTGGCGCACCTTGTCCGAGACCGGTTTGTAGGGCGACGGTTCGGCTTTCAGTTCGCCCGACTTGATCTCCTCCATCTTGATGCCGAGCGTATCGAGGAGACGCGAGATTTCCGGAAAGGTGAAGATGACGCCGATCGACCCGGTGATGGTGTTGCCGCGGGCCACGATATGGTCCGCCGCGATCGCCGCGATATAGCCGCCGGATGCCGCAACCGTGTCCATGACCGCGACCACCGGCTTGTTCTTGGCGATCTTGCGGATCGCTTCGTATATGGCTTCGGAACCCGATGTCGTGCCGCCGGGACTGTCGATGCGGACAATCACAGCCTTCACCTTGGATGAACTGGCGATCGAACCAAGGAGATCGAGGGATGCCTGGTCGCCGGTGATCAGGCCGTCGATCCGGATCCGGGCGATATGATCGCCGTAGCGCGCCACGTCGCCGGACGTCCACAGCAGGGAGCCGACGGCCGCCAGCGCCAGGACGACGGCGGCAATCCGCCAGAAAGTGAGGCGGCGCTTGAGGCGGCGCCGATCGGCGATAAGTTCGGCGTCGGTGATCATGCGGTCATTCGTCCTTGACTTCGGCATCCTTTTTCTTCAGTGCCGCGCCGAGGATATCG
>JANMQB010000291.1:0-5839 GCA_031370155.1 Hyphomicrobiales bacterium
TGCAGGGTCTTGCGGACCGCCACTTCCTGCCGGTCGGAAAGCTGGGAGCGCTTGAAAATGTTTCTCATCGCAGCAGCGGCCAATAGAAGGTTGACAGCAATAGCAGGACAATCAGCGACAGCAGCATCATGCGGACACCGATTTTCAAAAAGTCGGCACCCTTAAGATAACCCGAGGCATAGATAATGGTAAAGGCAGGCTGGGCTGCCGGCGTGAGATAGCCGAAGGCCGAGGAAATTGCCATGACGAAGCCCGCGCCGATCGGATCTTCACCGGCGGCCACAGCGGTTTTCAGAACGATGGGAGCGAGAACCGCGACCGCAGCGCCCGCCGTCATGGTGTTGGAGACGCCCATGGTGAGCAGCGAGATGGCGGTGTTGAAGCCAAGATCGCTGCCCGCCCCAATAGTCTCCATGGCGGCGAGAACGCTGCTGGCAACCCATTCGGCCGCTCCCGTTTCCTTCATCTCGACACCCAGCGAAATCGCTGCCGCATATAGCAGCACGACACCCCAGTTGACGCCCGAATTGATATCTTCCCAGCTCACGAGACCGAAGACGAGGAAGGCGGCAGCGCCGGAAATGGCGATGACGCCGAGTCCCAGTTGGGAGGACAAGGCAACCCAGCCGGCGATGGTGGCCAGGAAAATAGCGATCGTCATCCATTCGGAGCCCTTCATCGGCCCCTGCATGGAGACTTGCGTGCGCAGACGGCTGATGGCCCGCGACATATCGGTCGTCTCAGGCCGGAAAGTGAATATCAGCAGGGCCGTCACCAGCGGCAGCCGCAGCAAGAACATTGGAAAGGCGTAAATGATCCAGGTGACGTAGTCCATGAGATAGCGCCGCGTCGACGGGTCGCCCGGGTCGTAGAAGAAATCTTTCCAGTAGCTGATGATGATGGCATTGCGGGCACCTCCCGAAGGCGTTGCGACGCCTGCGATCGAGCAGCCATAGGAAATCGAGAACAAGATGACCGCAGCGAGATTATGCACCTTCTTCGGATCGTTCGACGTGAGGGTGATGAGAGTCACACCCACCGGCAGCATCATCGCCGCCACCGTGTGCTCGCCGATGAAGGCCGCAAGCACGCCGCTGACTGTGGTGATGCCGAAACTGATCCAATAGACGTTGGTACCCGTTAGCCGGACGATCCACCAGGCGATACGCTTGTCGAGCCGCTGCTTGACGATGGCCACAGCCAGCATCAACGATCCCATGATGAACAGCACGGAATCCGTCATCAGGCTTTGCGCCACTTTGGTCGCATCGACCTTGAGCAGCACGACCTCGCCGATGATGATGAGAAGCGGCACTGTGGGCAGCGGGATCGCTTCGGAGATGAACAGCATCGCCGCCATCAGCGACATGACAAGCACGATTTGACCCTCATGGGTGAGACCCGCCGGCGTCGGTGCGATCATCAGTGCCGCGCCGAGAATGAGCGTGATCAAGAACCACCGGCGCTTCCAGAAGAAGGCAAGATCGAGGTAGGACCTGAGCAGCCGGTAGCGCTGGTAACCGCGGCGGCGGAAGCGCCCGAGCCCCAGGGCGGGCTCGTGCGCCTGCAGGCTGTCGCGGGCGAGAGAGAACGTGGCGGCGGCAAGTGTATTCATGGCGCCACCCTTGCCGCAGCGGGGGAAGGCATGGGAGAGTGCCGCCCATTCCGGCCAGTCTCCCTCGGGACGAATTCATGGCGCATTTGCGACAGGTACTCGAACGCATCGACGGCGGCTTGCCCGCCAGTCTCGAAAGCCTCTTCGAACTGCTGCGGTTCCCGTCCGTGGCCACCGATCCTCGCTATCATGGCGACTGCAGGAAGGCGGCGGAATGGCTGAAACATGAATTTGATACCATGGGCTTCGCCACAAGCCTCCGCGGCACCACGGGCCAACCCGTGGTTCTTGCGAAATATGCGCCGGAGGGCCAGCCGTCCCATGCGCCCCATGTCCTCTTCTATGGCCATTACGATGTTCAGCCGGCGGACCCGATCGAACTGTGGACAAGCCCGCCGTTCGAGCCACAGGTCAGGAAAGGAAAAGACGGCAAGAATCGCATCTTTGCAAGGGGCGCCAGCGACGACAAGGGCCAATTGATGACCTTTCTAGAAGCCAGCCGGGCCTGGCTGTCCGTCCACGGATCATTGCCCTTCCGGCTGACCGTGCTGCTCGAGGGCGACGAGGAGGGCGACAGCTCCCATCTCGACCGGTTTCTGGCCAATAACCGCCGGGACCTGGCGGCCGACGTGGCCTTCATCTGCGATACGGATCTCTGGGACGACCGTACTCCCGCCATCATAACGAGGCTCCGGGGCTGCATTTGCGAGGAGGTCCGCATCACCGGGCCGAAGATCGACCTCCATTCCGGCTATTATGGCGGGCCGGCGGTGAACCCGATCAAGGTCCTGAGCCGCATTCTGGCCGCCATCCACGACGCAAACGGCCGTATTGCCATTCCAGGCTTCCATGACGGGGTCAAACCCGTGCCCGCCAGCCTCCGCCGGCAATGGGCGAAGTTGAAGTTTCCGGCGAAGAAGTTCCTGAATGACGTGGGCCTTGGCATCCCGGCGGGCGAAAAGGGGTTCACGCCACTGGAGCAGATGTGGGCGAGGCCGACCGCCGAAGTAAACGGCATCTGGGGCGGCTATCGCGGTGCAGGGACCAAGACCGTTCTGCCATCCGAGGCGGCGGCGAAATTGTCATTCCGTCTCGTCGAAGAGCAGAATCCCAGGCGTGTGCGCAAGGTCTTCCGCGCTTTTGTCAAAGCTCGGCTCCCCAAGGACTGCCGCGCCGGCTTTGTCTCGCAAGGCGGCGACAGCTCCGGCATTTCGGTCGACAGCGGCAGCAAATGGGTAGCGGCCGCCAAGGCGGCACTCGCCGAGGAATGGGGCAGGCCAACCGTCCTGACCGGCTCGGGCGCCTCCATTCCGGTAGTCGAGTCTTTCAAGAAACATCTGAAGATCGAAAGCCTGCTTGTCGGCTTCGCGCGCGTCGGTGACAACGTCCACAGCCCCAACGAGAAATATGATGTCGAATGCTTCCACAAGGGCATCCGCTCCTGGGCCCGCATCATCGCACAATTCGCTTGAAGGAATCTCGCATGACCGATCTGAATGCCGTGCTTGCCGCCGCCGACCGTGAATTCGAGAATAGCCTCGACAGGCTGTTCGGTTTCCTGCGTATTCCGTCGATCTCGGCCGATCCGGCCTACAAAGAAGATTGCGACAAGGCGGCGAACTGGATTGCCGGCGAGCTCAACTCCCTGGGTTTCGAAGCCGGCGTCAGGCCGACACCGGGCCGGCCCATGGTGGTTGCCCATTATCGGCCCAAATCCGCGGCGGCAAAAACACCGCACCTCCTCTTCTACGGCCACTATGACGTGCAGCCCGTGGATCCGCTGGAATTGTAGAAGACGCCGCCCTTCGAGCCCACGCGCAAGACGGGCGCCGGTGGCGTCGAGCGCATCTATGGCCGTGGCACGGCGGACGACAAGGGCCAGCTCATGACCTTCGTCGAAGCGGCGCGCGCCTGGATCGCCACAAGCGGCTCGCTTCCCATCAACGCGACGTTTCTGATCGAAGGCGAGGAGGAGTCTGGTTCGCCCTCGCTCATTCCCTTCCTTGCCGCGAACAAGGCCGAGCTCTCCTGCGATGCCGCCTTCGTCTGCGACACCAGTATGTGGGATGCAAAAACACCGGCCTTCACCACAAGGCTGCGCGGCCTGGTACACGAGGAAATCACCGTCACCGGTCCGCGCATCGATCTCCATTCCGGTATGTATGGCGGCCCGGCGATGAACCCGATCCGGGTTCTGTCGAAAGTGATCGCAGCGCTGCACGACAAGAGCGGCAAGGTGACGATCCCCGGCTTCTATGACGGTGTCGCCGAACTTCCCAAGGCGGTGAAGAAACAGTGGCAGGCGCTCAAATTCTCCGAGAGGAAGTTCTTGGCCGAGGTCGGCCTCAAGGCGGCGGCGGGCGAGAGGGGCCGCAGCGTGCTTGAGCAGATCTGGGCCAGACCCACGGCGGAGGTGAACGGCATCTGGGGCGGCTATACGGGGACGGGCACCAAGACGGTGCTACCGTCCAAGGCCCATGCCAAGTTCACCTTCCGCCTGGTCGGTAAGCAGAAGCCGGAAAAGGTGCTGAAAGCCTTCCAGAAATTCGTGCGCGATCGCATGCCTGCGGATTGCAAGGTCGAGTTCTCTGGCCGCGGCGGCGGCAGTCCGGCCACCGAAATCCCCGAGAATAATCCGTGGATCGCCAAATCCGCGCGTGCGCTCAAGGATGAATTCAAGCGCGATGCGGTGCTCATCGGCTCCGGCGGTTCGATTCCCATTTGCCGCTCCTTCAAGGATATTCTCGGCATGGACAGCGTGCTGGTGGGCTTCGGACTCAACGACGATGGTGACCATAGCCCGAACGAGAAATACAATGTCGGGAGCTTCCGGCACGGCATCAGGAGCTGGGTGCGAATTATGGGCGCGCTGGCGGAGTAGGGCGATGGCGCGCGATCTGCTCGGACTCGTCAACAGCTATCACGCCGCGCTCAACGCGCTCGACCTCGACAGGGTCGGGGCCATGTTCGCGGATGAAGCGGAATACCATTCGCCAGGCGTCGGCGGCATTCTCGGCAAACACGCCATCATGGCGGCCATGCGCGGCTATTTCGCCGAGTATCCCGACCAGGTGGCAATCGACGACCGAACCTACCATGCAGGGCCCGATGCCGTTCGCTCCGAGTGGCGGCTCACGGCGACGTCGAAATCCACCGGCAAGACGGTCGGGCGCAAAGGTACCGAAACGATTTTCTTTACAGCCAAAGGCCTCATCCGCCGCGTCGAAGTGCAGGACGGTTGATCACCCTATCTTGAACCCGTTTGCATGGGCCGGTGGTGCGAGTCCGGGGAGGATCCGCGGATCGTCAACTAGCGGCAGAATTTGCATCTGCGTCGGAATGACACCGGCCCAGATCGGCAGCGCATAATCTTCCTCATCGTCGCCGGGCGGACCATTGCGAACTTTGGCCGACGCCTCGTCGAGCGACAGGCCGAGCATCGTCGTCGCCTTCAGCTCCTTGGCCGTCACCGGGCGCAGCATGTCCCACCGGCCTGGATAAAGCCGGTTGGTGAAATTGCGCAGGCGCGCTTCCTTCTCGGCCGGATCGGTTATCTTGTGGGCGCGTCCGAACACCATCACCGAACGGTAATTGCACGAGTGATGGAAGGCCGCGCGCGCCATCACCATGCCGTCGATGATGGTGACGGTGACGCAGACCTCGGCGCTGTCGCAAGTCTCCAGCATGCGGCTGGCGGATGAACCGTGCCAATAGATATGATCGCCCTCGCGCCATTGCAGCGTCGGCGTCACGAAGGGTCCACCTTTGAAGATGTAGCCCACATGGCAGACCGGCATGGCATCGAGAATGCCATGCACCGTCGCTGCATCGTACTTGCCGCGCTGATTTAGCCGCTTGACGCGGCTGCGTTCGCTGGGGGCTGCGGTCATGTCTGGTTCTTTCGATTGCGCGCTATCCAAGCTTAAGATATGGTCTGCTTGAAAGGGCCAAGTTGGCGTGTGATGAACAGACCACTTTTGGGAACTCCGGTCATCGAGATCGGTATCGATCGCGCCGACCGCGAACCGATCCAGTCGCAGATCGCCAGGCAGGTGCGGGGGCTGGTGCTGAGCGGCAGACTCAGGCCGCAGGCCAAGCTTCCTTCCACGCGGTCGCGCGCCGGCGGGCGTGCCGTGGGGCGCGCCCCCCGTGGGGGAACCAAAGAGCAAATTCAAACGCAGGGGTTTATATAACAAAAGTGCGGGTACCGCACCCCGGGGGCGG
>JANMQB010000294.1:0-6921 GCA_031370155.1 Hyphomicrobiales bacterium
CGAAAATGCCCGCGCTGTCGAACATCGCCGACTCCCCGCATTATTGTGCGTCGGGTAGAATGAGTGCCCGCGCGCCCTGCCGCAAGTCCTAATCGACCCAGCCGGCAAGCTCGCCCAGCACGATAGTTTCCAGCATCTTGATTGATGTGGGTGAATCATTGAGGCAGGGCACCGCTGAAAATTTCTCGCCGCCCTTCCCGCGGAATGTTTGGGCCAAGCCGATCACCACCTCTTCCAGGGTCTCGACGCAATCGGCGGCGAAGCCCGGCATGATCACCACCAGTTTCTTGACGCCCTCGGCGGGCAGCGCTTCGACCGTGTCCTGGGCATAGGGTTGCAGCCATTCGCCCCGTCCGAAGCGCGATTGAAACACCACCTGCAGCATGCCGCGCGGCAATTTCAATTTCCCGGCCAACAGCCGCGCCGTCTTCATGCAGTGGCAGCGATAGGGATCGCCGGCCGTGACATAGGCTTTCGGCAGGCCATGGAAAGACGCAAGGATTCTGTCGGGCTTCCAGCCGAGCGACTTCAAGTGCCGCTCGAGGCTCTTGGCCAGCGCGGCGATATGGGCGGGGTGATCGTAATAGGGCGGCACCGTGCGGATCGCCGGCTGCCAGCGCATTTCCTTCAAGACATCGTAGGCCTTGTCGAGGGCGGTCGCCGTGGTGGCGGCGCAGTATTGCGGATACAGCGGAAACAGCAGGACGCGGTCGCAGCCCTGTTGCTTCAGCGCCTTGATCCTATCGCCGGTGGCGGGAAGCCCGTAGCGCATGGCCCAATCGACGACGATTTCGGCATGACCGCGCAGCGCCTCTCCCAATAGCTTCGCTTGCGACCGGGTGATGGTTTTCAGCGGCGATTCATTGAGCTCCCGGTTCCAGATCTTGTCATAGGCATGGCCGCTCTTGCGCGGCCGGGTGGTGAGGATGATGCCATTCAGAATGAACCACCACAGGGCGCGATTGACTTCAATGACCCGGCGGTCGGAGAGGAACTCCTTGAGATAGCGCCGCATCGGCCAATAGGAGGTCGCCTCCGGGGTTCCCAGATTGATCAGGAGGACGCCGATTTTACCAATATTTACAGGAGGATGTCCGGACGGAAGGGGGTTGGAAACGGGCACAGGGGGCATGGCTGTCGCGAATCTCGTTGCAAGACCTTAGGCCGGGCGCCACGCATATGTCCGTTAACCCCTTGCCAATGCAATAGGCCGATAATTCCGGCGCTGCGGAGAAGTGGAGCGGTTGCTCGCATGGGTACGATTGCCGGCGGACATGAAAGCCCCCTGTCGCGCCTTCATACGGACACGGACCGGCCGGTCGATCTTGCCTTTTCCGACCTCGATCATCCGGTGTCGCCGGCGAACATCGATCTTGGCGCCTTCCGCGCCGAACAGATCGCATCGGTGGTCAGTGCCTCGCCGATGCTGCTCTTCGCCAACGCCGCTTTTGCGCTATGCTTCGGCTGGCTTGCCGCCGATCAGTTCGCGCCGCGGCCTGTCATTTTGTGGACATTGGCGGCGGCCGTCCCTTCCCTGCTGCTGTTTTTGTACTGGTGGCGCAATCACGACCGCGAATTGAAGTCCGCCCCGCTTGGCGCAATTCGTCAAGCCGAAGGCTGCGCCGTCATCCTGGGTTTCGTCTGGGCGGCGATGCCTGCGCTGTTCTTCGATGCCGCCAACGGGGACTTCAGGGTGCTCGTTGTGGCCCTCGCCTTCGCCATGTCCGGCATCGGCGTCTACGCCCTGGCCTACGTCCCCACCGCCGCCATCCTGTTCACATCGCTCATCGTAGGATCGCTGTCGATCACCTCCGTTAAGCTCGGCGGCGAGGTCGGCCTGAGCTTCGGGCTCCTTGCGATCCTCTACGGTATTGTCCTGGCAAGCCTGGTTTTGTACGACCATCGCCTGGCTTTGCAGCACACCGCCGCCAGCCAGGAAGTGCAGCGGCAGAAGGACATCATTTCCCTGCTCCTCAAGGATTTCGAGCAGGGCGCCAGCGACTGGCTGTGGGAAACCGATCGCGACGGACGTCTCACCTATTTCTCGCAGCGCCTGTGCGAAGTTCTGCGCCAGCCGGCCGCCGCCATCGAGCGGCACAGTCTTGCCGATGCGGCCGGTGCCGAGTCCGCATGGGCCGGCTGGACGGGCTTCGCCGAAACGATGGCCAGACGCCAAACGATTTCCGACTGTCTGCTCGAGATACTGCGCGGCGGCGAGCGCACCTGGTGGCACGTTGACGCCCGTCCGCTGTTCGGCAGCAACGGCGAATTCATCGGTTATCGCGGTGTCGGCCGTGACGTCAGCCACGAACGCCACGCCCAAGAGCAATTGATCCGCGCCAAGGAGGCGGCCGAGGCGGCGAGTGCCGCCAAATCGCAATTCCTGTCGGTGATGAGCCACGAACTGCGCACTCCGCTCAATTCGATCATCGGCTTCTCGCAATTGCTGGCCTCGAGCCAGGCAGACTATCTGAGCGATGCCGCACGAACCGAGTATTTCAGGACCATTCTCGAGAGCGGCGGCCACCTCAAGACGCTGATCGACGACATTCTCGATGCCACCCGGATCGAGAGGGGCACCCTCACGCTGGTCGAGCAGGAAATCGATGTGGCCGAACTCGTTGAGGTCGCCGTCAAGCTGTGCCGCGACGCGGCCGACAAGGCCGATGTCACGATCGTGGCGCGGGTGGTCGACGGCATCGAAATCAAAGGCGATGTCACCCGCCTCAAACAGGTGCTGATCAACTTGATCGCAAATGCGGCGAAATTCTCGAAGGCCGGCGAATTCGTCAACGTCGACCTGGAGCGGACCGCCGGCGGCGGCCTGGCGATCGCCGTCCGCGACAACGGCATCGGCATCAAGCCGGACGATATCGAACGTATCTTCGAACCGTTCGTTCAGGTCGATGACGGCATGTCGCGCCGCTTCGGCGGCATCGGCCTTGGGCTGTCCATCGCCCGCAAGATTGCACGCCTCCACGGCGGCAATGTGACGATCGACAGCCAGGCCGGTTCCGGAACGACGGCGTCGTTGCTCTTGCCCGCCGGGCGCGTCACCTGGCCGAAGCCGGTGCGGTCGCAGCCTGCGGCCGCGACGGCCATGGCTTGAGGCGCGATATGGCGGAGGCCGCTGCCAGCCTTCCCTTCATGGGCGCCACGGCATCGAAAACGCCCGCCGGCTTCGACGCCGCGATCTTCGGCGCGCCCCATGGCACGCCGTACAAGGGCATCGACAATCGCGTTCATGCGGGATCGGCGAAAGCCTTTCGCGCCGCCCTGGCCGCCGACTTCGAATGGCTCGAGCACTGGGATTTCGATCTCGGCGGCACGCTGCTGGAGGGCGGCTTCCGCCTCGCCGATCTCGGCGATCTGGCCACCAGGCCAAACGACGGCGCCGGAAACCGCAAGTCGATCGAAGCCTGCACCAAACTTATTCTCGATGCCGGCGCCATCCCCATCATGTTCGGCGGCGACGATTCAACCCCCATTCCCTTCATCGCCGCCTTCGCCGGCGGCCCGCCCCTCACCATCCTGCAGATCGACGCCCACATCGACTGGCGCGACGAGCGCTACGGCGAGCGCCACGGTTTCTCCAGCACCATGCGGCGTGCCTCCGAGCAGTCCCATGTCTGGCGCATCGTTCAGGCGGGGGCGCGCGGCCTCGGCAGCGCCCGCGCCCAGGATGTCAGGGAGGCGCGCAACTGGGGGGTCCACATCGTCACCGCCCGCGACATCCACCGCGATGGCATCGCCGCCGTGCTGGCCCATATTCCAGAAGATTCCGATTGCCTGATCAGCCTCGATTGCGATGCGCTCGATGTCGCGCAGATGCCGGCTGTCGCCTATCCTTCGCCGGGCGGCCTCAACTATACGCAAGCGTCCGGACTCATCGCCGGGGTGGCGGCCAAGGCGCGGATCGCCGGCTTCGCCATGGTCGAATTCGTGCCCGCCAAGGACCGCGACGGCACCGCCGCCTTCACCGCCGCACGCATCGCCTGCAATGTCATCGGCCGCCTCACCAGGCGGGGCTGATCATTCCGCCGCAAGCGCCTTGGCTCCCTCGGCCGCTTTCATGCCGAAGCGAGCCCGCAAATCCGTCTCCAACGACCCGGCGCGGCGGATGCTGTCTTCTTTCACAAGGCCGAAACCGCGAATCTGTTCGGGGACCGCAGCGATTTCCACGGCCAGAGCGTGATTGGCGGCGGCAAGCGAAGGCAAGAGCGAGGCGATGGATTCTTTGTACGCAGCGATCAGCGCGCGCTCCTGCCGCCGCTCCGCCGTGTAACCGAAAATATCGAGGGCGGTGCCGCGGAGACCTTTCAGCCGCGCCAGCAGACTGAATCCCGTCATCATCCACGGCCCGAAGACCGACTTGACCGGCTTTCCGGTGAAGCCGTCGCGGCGTCCGAGGATGGGCGGCGCCAGATGGAAATTGAGACGGTAATCACCGGTGAAGCAGGCTTTCAGCGACCGTTCGAATGAGCCGTCGGTATAGAGCCGCGCCACCTCATATTCGTCCTTGCAGGCCATCAGCTTGAACAGGGATCGCGCCGCGGCTTCGGTAAGAGTCGTTCGCTTGCCCGGCAACCTGGATTCGGCGGTGCGCACATCGCCGATGAATTCCGCATAGGATTTGGCGTAGGCGGCATTCTGGTAGTCCGTGAGGAAGGCGACGCGCCTGGCAATGAGATCGTCGAGCGTTTGCGGCGCCGGCGCCGCCTTTGCGCCGATCACCGCGCGCACCGCCGCTTCGTCGGCGGCGGCACGGCGGCCCCACAGGAAGGCCTGGAGATTCATCGTGACCGCAACGCCGTTGAGCCGCACTGCCTCTTCGATTGCCGCGGCGCCGACCGGCACCAGACCCTTCTGCCAGGCATAGCCCAGGGTGAAGAGATTGGCGGCAATCGAATCGCCGAGCAGCGCCGTGGCGATCTGGGTGGCATCGACGGCGTGAAAACCGTCCTCGCGCACCGCCGCGGCGATCCGCAGGGCCATGCGCTCTCCCGGCAAATTGAAATCGGCGGCGTGGGTGAATTGGGCCGGCATCGATTCATGCTCGTTGATGACCGCATGGGTGCGCTGCCGCGCCGCACAGGCCAGAATGCGCTCCGACGCCGAGGTGACGAGATCGCAGCCGAGGATCAGGTCCGCCCCGCCGCGCGCCACCCGCACGGCGGAGATATCTTCGGGCCGGCCTGCGATCTTCACATGGGTGACGACAGCGCCGTTCTTCTGCGCAAGGCCGACCATGTCGATAAGAGCCACACCCTTGCCCTCGAGATGCGCCGCCTGGCCCAGAATATGGCCGATGGTGACGACGCCGGTGCCGCCGATGCCGGTGACCAGAATGGACCAGGGCCGGTCGAGCCCGGGCAGCTTCGGCTCCGGCAGCACCGAGAAGAGAACCTTATCCGCATCGACCGCCGGTGCCGCCGCGGGTTTGGCCAGTTCACCGCCTTCCACCGTCACGAAGCTCGGGCAGAAGCCCTTGAGGCAGGAGAAATCCTTGTTGCACACCGACTGGTCGATCTGCCGTTTGCGGCCGAATTCAGTTTCGACCGGCACGATCGCCACGCAGTTCGACTGCACCCCGCAATCGCCGCAGCCTTCGCAGACCAGCTCGTTGATGAAGACGCGGCGGTTGGGATCGGGGAAGGTGCCCTTGCGCCGCCGGCGCCGCTTCTCGGCGGCACAGGTCTGGTCGTAGATGATGACGCTGGTGCCCTTGACGTCCATCATCGCGGTCTGCACCGCCTGCAACTCGTCGCGGTGGTGGAAGCTGGTGAGTGGAGGAAAATCGGCGCGCGAAGGATATTTGTCCGGCTCGTCGGAAACGACCGCGATGCGCTCGATGCCGATCGCCCGGATTTGTTGGGCGATCCGCGGAACCGTCAGACCGCCGTCGTTCAACTGGCCGCCGGTCATCGCCACCGCGTCGTTGAACAGGATCTTGTAGGTGATGTTGACGCCGGAATTGACCGCGTGGCGGATCGCCATGAGCCCTGAGTGATTGTAGGTGCCGTCGCCGAGATTCTGGAACACGTGCTTGCGTTTCGAGAACGGCGCTTCGCCCACCCAGTTGGCGCCCTCGCCGCCCATGTGCGTCGCCCCTTCGGTCTTGCGGCCGGGAACGAACTGGGCGAGCCAGTGGCAGCCGATCCCGGCATAGCCGCGCGCCCCCTCCGGCAGCACGGTTGAGGAATTATGCGGGCAGCCGGCGCAGAAATAGGGCACCCGCTGCACCAGGTCGGCCTGATTGCGCGCGGCACTCCCCTGCGATTGCAGGGCCGAGGCGCAGGCCTTGACCGCGCGATCCTTGATGCGGGAGCCGAGTGCCGCGGCAATCTGGGTGGGCTCCAGCACGCCATGGGCCGGAAACAGTGGATTGCCGTTCTCGTCGTGCTTGCCGATGACGACGGGCCGGTGCTTCTCGCCATAGAGCACGTCGCGCAATTGCGCCTCGATCAGCGAGCGCTTTTCCTCGACCACCATGATGGTGTCGAGGCCTTTGGCGAATTGGCGCAGGATTTCGGGTTCGAGCGGCCAGACCATGCCGATCTTGAGCAGCCTGACGCCGATGCGCGCCGCCGCCGCCTCGTCGATGCCGAGATCGTCGAGCCCCTGGCGCACATCGAGATAGCTCTTGCCCGCCGCGACGATGCCGATCCTGGCGCGTCTGCCGCCCTGCATGACGATGCGGTTGAGGCGGTTGGCGCGGGCAAAGGCGATGACCGCCGGCATTTTCTGGGCATGCAGGCGCTCTTCCTGCCCGAAGCGGTCGTCGTTGGGGCGGATGTTGAGGCCGCTGGCCGGCAGCTTGTGATCGCGTGGGATGAGGGCCTTGCCGCGCTCGGCTCCCGCCTCCACCACCGCCGCGGACTCGACCGTGTCATGCACGCATTTGAGACCCACCCACACGCC
>JANMQB010000351.1:0-1626 GCA_031370155.1 Hyphomicrobiales bacterium
CATTTCGCGCTTGCCGACCACCAGGATGACGGGAACCTTGGCCAGTGAGTGTTCGCGCACCTTGTAGTTGATCTTTTCGTTGCGCAAATCAGCATCGGCCCGCAGCCCGGCCTTGCGCAAGTCATGGCGGACCTTCACAGCGTATTCATCGCCTTCCGATGTGATCGTCGACACCATCACTTGCACGGGCGCCAGCCACAGGGGAAAATGGCCGGCGTGATTTTCGATGAGGATGCCGAGGAAGCGCTCCATGGAACCGCAGATGGCCCGGTGGATCATCACCGGCACATGCTTTTCGCCGTCCACCCCGATATAGAAGGCGCCTAAGCGCTCCGGCAGGTTGAAATCGACCTGAGTCGTGCCGCATTGCCAGTCGCGGCCGATGGCATCGCGCAGCACATATTCGAATTTCGGCCCGTAGAATGCGCCCTCGCCGGGATTGATCGAGGTCTTGATCGCGCCGCCCGATTGTTCGGCGATCTGCTTGAGCACGCGGTTCATGATCTCCTCGGCCCGGTCCCAGGCCTGGTCCGAGCCCACGCGCTTCTCGGGCCTGGTCGACAGCTTCACCACGATCTCCTCGAAGCCGAAATCCTTATAGGTCGAAAGAATGAGATCGTTGATCTTGAGGCATTCATCCGCCATCTGCTCTTCGGTGCAGAAGATATGGGCATCGTCCTGGGTGAAGCCGCGCACCCGCATCAGCCCGTGCAGGGCGCCGCTCGGCTCATAGCGATGCACATTGCCGAATTCGGCGAGCCGCAACGGCAGCTCGCGGTAGGAGCGCAGCCCATGCTTGAAGATCATCACGTGGCCGGGGCAGTTCATCGGCTTGATGGCGAAGATCCGGTCGTCCTCGGTCTGATCGCCGGCCGAGCGCGCCATGAACATCGATTCGCGGTACCAGCCCCAATGGCCCGACGTCTCCCACAGGGATTTGTCGAGAAGCTGCGGCGCGTTCACTTCCTGATAATCGAGCTTCGACAGGCGGCGGCGCATATAGGCGATGAGCTGCTGGAACACGGTCCAGCCCTTGGCGTGCCAGAAGACGACGCCCGGCCCCTCTTCCTGGAAATGGAAGAGGTCCATCTCGCGTCCGAGTTTGCGGTGATCGCGCTTCTCGGCTTCCTCCAGCGCCGTTACATAGGCCTGCAAATCCTTCTCGTTGGCCCAGGCCGTGCCGTAGATGCGGGTGAGCATCGGGTTCTTGGCGTCGCCCCGCCAATAGGCGCCCGCCACCTTCATCAGCTTGAAAGCCTGGCCGATCTTGCCCGTCGATGTCATATGCGGTCCGCGGCACAAATCGACCCAGCCGCCCTGGTCGTAGAACTTGATCTCCTGCCCCTCGGGGATCGCATCGACCAGTTCGACCTTGAACAGCTCGCCCTTCTCCCGGAAAAACTTCTTCGCCGCCTCGCGCGTCTTCACCGATTTGCTGAACGGCCTGTCGCGGCCGATGATCTCGCGCATCTTTTTTTCGATCGCCGGAAAATCCTCCGGCGTGAACGGCTGGTTGCGGAAGAAGTCGTAATAGAAGCCGTTCTCGATCACCGGACCGATGGTCACCTGGGTTCCGGGGAAAAGCTCCTGCACCGCCTCCGCCAGCACATGGGCGCAATCGTGACG
>JANMQB010000489.1:0-2616 GCA_031370155.1 Hyphomicrobiales bacterium
GTCTGAGACCGGCGATGAGCGCAGAACCCGCGCCCACGCTTTTGCGGCGATTTTTGCCCCCGGTTCGCACTTCGGCTCCGCCTTCATCAGGCCGCCTAACTGCCTTGCGGCACCGGGATCGTAGTGTCCCGGGGTCTCACCGGAGGCTCCCGAGTGCGGAGCGATCGTCTCGTCCCGCCCGCGGGCGCCGCATCCACCCCATCACTGATCATCGTCATGACCGAGACCCCTTCCGGGATGGACGGGGAATAAATAGAACATAATAGGAACATTGTCAAGAGGATTTAGGAAAAAAGTTTGCGAGTGGCGAGTCAGTGAGTAGGGGGCAAGAAAATCGGCGGTCTCAGGATTCACTTACGGCGCGCGGATGCGGTGTTCGCCCCGACACCGAAGCACCGGCATCGTGGCCGAGGCCGGTGAAGTTCAGGACCGAGCCAGCCGCGACCACGGCGACGACAACAAAGGCCGCGGCGAAATCCACCACCGCCAGCGTGCCATCGCCGTGCCAAGCTTGCGCCATTTCCAGCACGAAGGCGGCGAGCGCCACCCCGGCCGCGAGCGACAGGTGCTGCGCCACCGTATAGAGGCTCGTCGCATGGCTCATGGCGGCGTTCTCGATATCGGCATAGGACATGGCGTTCATGGCCGTGAATTGCAGCGAACGCAGGAACCCGCCGCAGAACAGGAGCAGTATCACCAGCACCAGGGATGTTGACGGCGAGAGAAGTGCAAGGGCGGCAATCGACGCGCTCGCCAATACACCATTGATCAACAGCAGGCGGCGGAAGCCATAGCGCCGGATCAGTCGCGCCGCCGGAAATTTCATCGAGATGGCGCCGGCGGCCGCGGCACAGGTGAGCGTGCCCGACTGAAATGCGCTCATGCCGAAGCCAAGCTGGAACAGGAGCGGGGTTAGAAACGGCACCGCACCGATGCCGACCCGGAACAGGCTGCCGCCCAGCACTCCGGCGCGGAAGGTGTCGATGCGCAGAAGCCGGAAATCGAGGATCGGATCGCGGACGGCGCGGGCGTGGCGGACATAGAGAAACAACAGAATGGCGCCGAGGCCCATAAGCGCTTGCGGTCCGTGAGCGGGCAATAGGTCCTGTCCCGCCACGGTGAGCCCGAAGACGGTGGAGGACAGTCCCAGGCCCGAAAGCAGGAAACCCTTCACATCGAGTGGCGGCACATGATCGACTTCGGTCTCCGGCATCATCGTCGAGGCGAAGATGACGGCCGCCACGCCGAAGGGCACATTCATCCAGAACACCCAGCGCCAGTCGAAATAGGTGGTGATGAAACCGCCGACGGGCGGGCCAACCAGGGGGCCGACGAGGGCCGGGATCGTCAGCCAAGCCAAGGCATCGACAAGTTGCGACTTGGGGATGGCGCGCAGGAGAATGATCCGGCCGACCGGCACCATCATGGCGCCACCTATTCCCTGGAGGGCGCGGGCAGCGACGAGGCCGCCAAGGGACTGCGCCGCGCCGCAGGCGATCGAGCCCAAAGTGAAGACCACGATCGCCGCCCGGAATACATGCCTCGCGCCGAAGCGGTCGGCGCACCAGCCGCTCACCGGGACAAATATAGTGAGAGTGAGGAGATAGGTGGTGAAGGCGAGCTTGAGAGTGATGGCATCGGTGCCGAGCTCCTCGGCGATCGCCGGAAGCGAGGTGGCGATCACCGTCGAATCCATGTTCTCCATGAACAGGGCGGAAGCGATGATCAGAGGAATCAGCCGGTTGGGGGCGGGCATGCATCTCTCCCATATCACGAAGGCCGCCCGCCGCATTGCTCAACTGAAATGGCAGGAATGCAGCCCAAGGGATTCAAATGACTCGGCAATACAGTCTGAAAGCGCCGACTTTGACCGGCCCACCTCCCCGGCGCTATAAGCCATTACAAAGCCGCACAACCGATGAAAGTGCGCCGCGCGAACCCCATATGCCGTCGCGCGCCAGGAGAATTCACTGTGTTTGACCGCATTTTCCGCTGGTTTGAAGCCCGCGTCGATCCGTTTCCGCCGCCGCAGCCGGACCAGCCGCCGGCCCGGCTCATGGCCTTCGCCTGGCATTATACGCGGCCGTTCCTGCCGCTGCTTGCCGCTTCCGTCGCCTTTTCGTCGGTGATCGCGCTGATCGAGGTCTATCTTTTTGCCTTTCTCGGCGATCTCGTCGATCTCCTCACCGCCGCCGATCGCGCCACCTTCTGGCAAGCCAACGGAGCCAAGCTGATGGTCATGGGCGCGCTTGTCCTCATCGTGCTGCCGCTCCTCAATTTCGTCTCGGAAACCATTTCGCATCAGGGCCTTCGCGGCAATTACGCCATGCGTATCCGCTGGCTGGCGCACCGCTATGTGCTGCGCCAGAGCATGGACTTCTTCCACAATGATTTCGCCGGACGGGTCGCCACCAAGGTGATGCAGTCGGCATTGGGCGTGCGCGACGCGGTGATGAAGTTGACCGAGGTGATCGTCTATGTCTTGGTCTATTTCATCGGCGCCCTGGTGCTCGTCGCCACCAGCGACGCCTGGCTGATGATCCCCCTGCTCATCTGGCTTGCTGGCTATGCCGCCGCCTGCTGGTATTTCGTGCCCCGTCTCGGCAAGCTTTCGGC
>JANMQB010000211.1:0-1846 GCA_031370155.1 Hyphomicrobiales bacterium
CATGTCGCCGAAGTCGAGGTGGATCCGGCGACCGGCGAGGTGGAGGTGGTCGACTACTGCATCGTCGACGATTTCGGCCTCACCGTGAACCCGCTGCTGCTGGCAGGCCAGGTGCATGGCGGCATCGCCCAGGGCATCGGCCAGGCGCTAACCGAGGCTTGCGTCTATGACAGCGAGTCGGGCCAGCTCCTCACCGGCTCCTACATGGACTACTGCATGCCGCGGGCCGACAATGTGCCGTCCTTCAAACTGGGTTTCACCGAGACGAAATGTCCGTCGAATCCCCTCGGCATGAAGGGATGCGGCGAAGCGGGCGCCATTGCGTCTCCGGCGGCGGTGATGAATGCCGTGACCGATGCGCTGGGGGTGCGCGATCTGCCGATGCCGGCGACGGCGCAAACCGTGTGGAAGGCCATGCAGCCCATGAGGAAAGCTGCCGAATAAGGCAGAGAGGAAAACAATATGGAAAACTTCGCATATCATCGCCCCGCCAAGGTGGCGGGCGCCATCAAGGCCATGAAGAAGGCCAAGGACGGGAAATACATGTCGGGCGGCATGACGCTCTTACCGACCATCAAGCAGGGGCTGGCATCGCCGACCGATGTCATCGATCTCGGCGGCATCAAGAATTCCGGCGTCTCCGTGTCGGCAAAGGCCGTGGTGGTGAAGGCGGGAACAGTGCATGCCGACGTGGCATCCGACAAAGGCCTCAGGAAAGCCCTTCCGGTGCTTTCCGCCGTGGCCATGAGTATCGGCGATCCGCATGTGCGCAACCGCGGCACCATCGGCGGCTCGATCGCCAACAACGATCCGGCGGCGGATTATCCGGCGGCGGTCCTGGGCCTCGGCGCCACGGTGCACACCAGCGAGCGGAAAATACCGGCCGACAAGTTCTTCGCCGGCATGTTCACAACGGCGCTCAAGGCCAACGAGATCGTCACCGCGGTCGAATTCCCGATCCCGGCCAAGGCGGGCTATGCCAAATTCCCCAACCCCGCGTCGCGCTATGCCATGGTGGGCGTGTTGGTGGCCAGGATGATGGACGGCGCGGTCCGCGTCGCGGTGACCGGGGCGGGGCCATCGGTGTTCCGGGTTCCGGAAATGGAAGCGGCGCTGGCCAAGGACTTTTCGGCCAAGGCGCTAGCCGGCATTTCGGTCAAGGCCAAGGGCCTCAATTCCGACATGCACGCCTCGGCCGAATACCGCGCCCACCTGATCGGCGTCATGGCGCGCCGGGCGGTCCAAGCGGCGAAGTGACGGCCGGCACTTGCGATTTTTCGGGCCCGCGAGTGCAGAAGCTCGCGGGTCTTTGAATTTGCAGAGAGGATTGATGCAGGAGCTTCCCAAATCCATCGACGACACGGTCGCGCTGCTCAAGTCAGCCGGCTATATCGCCGGCCGCGATCTGGCGACGGTGGTGTTTCTGGCCCTGCGCATGGGCAGGCCGCTGTTTCTCGAAGGCGAGGCGGGGGTGGGCAAAACCGAGATCGCCAAGGTCTTGGCCGAGGCGCTGGGCCGCAGGTTGATCCGGCTGCAGTGCTACGAGGGGCTCGACGTCAATTCCGCCGTCTATGAATGGAACTATTCGGCGCAGATGATCGAGATCAGGCTGGCGGAAGCTTCCGGCGAGATCGACCGCAAGCGGCTGGGGCATGACATTTTCGGCGAGCGATTCCTGATCAAGCGGGCGCTGCTGCAGGCGCTGGAGGCGCCGAAGGGAGCGGCCCCGGTGCTGCTCATCGACGAGATCGACCGCACCGACGAGGCATTCGAGGCCTTCCTGCTCGAAGTCCTCTCGGATTTCCAGGTGACCATCCCGGAGCTCGGCACGATCAAGGCGGAAGAG
>JANMQB010000506.1:0-2031 GCA_031370155.1 Hyphomicrobiales bacterium
AGAAGGTTGAAAGGCTCAAGCGCAACGGCTCGGCCCGCGCCAGCTCGCTGCGCTTGATGTGATCGAGAATATAGAGCGAGAGCGTGATGCTCAGCAATGCCGCGCCGCAATTGCGCAGGAACATACCGGATGCCAGGCCGGTGAGCGTGAAGCTTGCCAGCGCCAGGCTCGCGGCGATGAGCAAGGCAATGCCGAGACTGTAGGCCCAACGCCGCCGCAGCCTGCCCAGCACATAGGGTAGAAGCAGCGTGGCGGCCAGTACCGACAGCGACACCACCGTCGACAATTCGCTCACCTTCTGGCTGGTGCCCAGAATGTCATAGGCCTGCAGCGACACCACGGTGGAATTGAGCGAGCGCGCCAAGGATTCCAGCGCGAAAATCGCGCTGAAGGTGAGCGCCCCCGCCTTGCGTGGCATGGGCAGGCTTGTGGTGGCGGAATCGGATGGCATGGCGGCTTGTTCCCACAGCGAGCACGATTATCCGGGTTCGCGCAAGTCATACGCCCGCCTGCGCTGACATGCCTTTCCCGAATGGCTGGCGGAACCGCATGCCAGGACCATTCGTCGGCCGCCGTCATTGCGTCTGCTTCGGCATCTCCGATTGGCGTGTCATTTGCTTCTGATATTGGCGCTCGCGCTCGGGCCAGGTGCTCTTGACATAGGCCCAGAGTGCCGCGATCTGCTCGTCCGTGAGCTTATCGCCGAAGGCCGGCATGTCGCTTTCATAACCCTGCGGCGCGTAGGGCAGAATGCCCTTCTTGGTGATCCCCACCAGCATCTCGTCCGGGTGGTGCCAAGTGTGACCGGTCTTGTCATGCGGCGGGGCCGGAAGCTTGCCGTTCGGCAGCGGACTCTGCCAGTCGGGTTGGCCTTCCAGATTGCGCCCGTGACACGCCGCGCAATATTGCAGGTAGACGGCGCGTCCGGCCACGATCCGCTGCGCCGCTGGACCGGCGATCTCGAACGAGTCGAGCCAGCCCGCCCAGAACACAACGAAGATCGCGGCCATCGTCACCAGGAATAAGACACCGGCAACAACGACGCGGCGATTTGGCACGGCAAGCGTCCGTCGTCACTTCGTCCCGAACTCGCGCCAACTCGCGCCGCCGTCTTGGCTCGTCAGCACCGCATTGGTTTGGGTCGCGGCATAGAGTGTCTTGCCGTCCTTGGGGTCAACCGCGAGGTGCAGCGGAATGGCTTCGCCAAAATCCTTCGACAGCACTGTCCATTCGTTCGGCGCCCGCTCATTGGCCGAAACAAAGCCGCGGCCCAGCACGAAGGCGAAAAGGGCGCCGTCTTCCCCGGTTTCAATGACGCTCACCGCCTCCCCCGCGAACTGCAGCGGTGCCCAACTGGCGCCGCCGTCAGCGCTGACAAAGAGCCCTGCCTGGGTCGCGGCAAAGATGCGGTCCGCCTCCAGAGCCGACGCGGCAATATCGATAAAACCTTCTGGCAGGGCACCCGCCATGGCCCAGTTCCTGCCGCCGTCGCGGCTCACCTGCAGCCCGTCATAGGCGCCATAGATGGTCTTGGGATCGGCTGGGCTCACATCCATGCCGTGATAATCGACCGGCCCGTTGAGGCCGGGTGAAATCTGCGTCCAGCTCGCGCCCCCGTCTTTCGTCGCAAGTACGCCGAGGTTGCCGCCGGCCGCCGGATGGCCGCTGGCATAATAGGAGAGTGGGTCGGTGGGATGGGGCGAAAATCCCATATAGTCCACAACGGCTGAGACAAGCGTGGCGTTGCCCGTCTCATCCACCGCGAAGAGCCCGTTGTGGGTGGCGATCAGCAGCTTCGCCGTGCCGGCGCGATTGACCGCGATGCCGTGGATATGGGTGCGGCCGGCAAGCTCGGCGAGCGTCTCGGCGGATGCCGGTGTGATGGCCGCAAGCCCGGCAAGGGCGGCGGCGAGAACGGAAATTGCCTTCATGGCTGGAACTCCTGCAAGTCTTCAATGATTGGGTTCGGTGATTGAAATACCGGCTATAGCCGGCGGTGCAAGAGAAAGCCTAGGCGGGCCGGGTGGGCGG
>JANMQB010000516.1:0-1877 GCA_031370155.1 Hyphomicrobiales bacterium
AGTTCCTGATTGGCTATGCCGGCGTCATGGGCGATCAGGAAGGCATCGATCTGCTGCTCAAGAGCGCACGTCACATCGTCAAGGATCTGGGGCGGAGCGACATCCAGTTCTGCCTCGCCGGCGGCGGCACCAGCCTCGAGAGCCTGCGGGCGATGAATGCTCAGATGGGTTTGACCGGGCATGTCAACTTCCTCGGCCGTGTATCCGACGAACTCCTGTTCCGCATGCTGTCCACGGCCGATATCTGCGTCAACCCGGACCGGGTGAACGCGATGAACGACAAGTCGACGATGAATAAGATTTTGGAGTATATGGCGCTGGGCAAGCCGATCGTTCAATTCGACGTGACCGAGGGCCGCTTCAGCACCGGCGAGGCTTCGGTCTACGCCAGGCCGAACGACTTCGCGGATTTCGCCGCCAAGATTGTCGAGCTCCTCGCCGATCCGGAACGGCGGGCGGTCATGTCCGCCTTCGGCAGGCGCCGCATCGAAGAGGAACTGGCTTGGCAATACGAAGCGCCGAAGCTCATTGCGGCCTACCGAAGATGTCTGGAACTGTGAGAATGGATCGGGGCGCGATCCAGGTCCTGGGCCGGCGCACTCTTCCGGCCACGCCGCCATGACGTTCAAGGAGACGACTGTCGTCGCATTCGGCATGGTGGTCCAGCATGCCATGCTGCTCCTCGTCAGCGTCATCGTCGCAAGAACCGTCGGATCGGCGGACTACGGGCAATTCAGCATCCTGCGCAATATCGCCACCGCCTTGATCACCGTCACGCCGCTAGGGCTCAACCTCGCCATGCTGAAGCATTCCGCCCTCCATGATGCGCGGCGGATCGACATGGATTCGGTCTACCGCGATCTTCGCATCATCGTCTTGGCGGTCAATGCGGCGTTGCCTGCCTTGTGTCTTCTCGGTGTCGCCGATTATGTCGCGGCCCATATATACCGGTTCGACGGCTTCGCCCTCAATTTGCTGATTGCAATGGCAAGCATGCCCTTTCTCGCCGATCTCGCGGTCATGGGCGCCTTCTACCGGGCCAAGAACAAGCCTGCCACCTTTGCCCTGTTCACGTCCTATCTTCAGCCCTCGCTGCTTCTCGGCATGGCCGCCATCGCCGTGTGGGCCGGCTCGGGCGTGACGATATTCGTTCTGGCGTCCACCTTGGCCGCCATCGCCAGCAGCGTGGTGGTCCTGCACGATTACCGCCGCAGGTTTCCCGGCCGGTCTTCCGCCCCGGCCCGGCTGTTCGCCCAATGGCCGGAAATATCCCGGATCCTGCGCGAATCCCTGTGGATGGCGCTCAACCTCCTGACCTACGGATTGATGCGCGCGGCAGATATTCTCATCCTCGGATTCTTCGTGCCGGCGCGGGAGGTGGGCGCCTATGGCGTGTTGACTGCGATCTCCACCCTGGTGCAGACATATCCGCTCGCGATGTCGCAAACGCTGGGGCCCCAGATCGCGCGACTGCATCATGCGCGCGACCTGGACGGCATCAAGGTCCTGCTCAGCGAACATGTCGCCCGCGCCAGCATCGTCGGCAGCTTTGTGTTCGGGGGAATCGCCGGTTTTGGCAGCTATCTCGATCTGGTCTTCGGCAGCAGTTTCGTCTTTTCGCCGCTGCTGGCGCTGCTTCTGCCTGCTGGCTGGCTGGTCAGTGCCGTGCTCGCGCCAACCAGCCTTGCCTTGTCGATGGCCGGCGCCCACCGCCAGGATCTCGCTTACTTGCTCATCGGCACGTCGGTTCTGCTGTTCGGGTGCTTTCTTTTCATCCCGCTCTTCGGAACGGCCGGCGCGGCGGCCAGCAGCCTTGCGGCTTTCATCACGGTCAACGGCCTGCGTTTTGCCACGGTGTGCCGCCTGCTTGGCTCGGT
>JANMQB010000517.1:0-2668 GCA_031370155.1 Hyphomicrobiales bacterium
CCCACGTCGGCCCGACGGCAGCGCTGAACTGCCCTGCTAAACCGGAATCTGCACCGCCGCCCTGAGGCCGCCCATCGGGCTTGCCTCGAGGCGGATATCGCCGCCATGGGCGCGGGCGATGTCGAGGGCGATGGCCAGGCCGAGCCCGGTGCCGGTTTCGTCAAGATTGCGCGCCTGATCGAGGCGCACGAAGGGCCGGAAGGCATCGGCCCGCTGGGCTGCCTGAATGCCTGGCCCGTCGTCGTCGATGGTGATGTTCAGCATGTGGCCGGTGACCGCCGCCGCCACCGACACATGGGCCGCATAGCGCACCGCGTTGCCGATGAGATTGTCGAGCAGCCGCCGGAAGGCGTTGGGCTTGAGCTTGGCGGAAAGTCCGTCCGGCACTGCCACCGCGACGCGGCCCATCTCGCGATCGGCGGCGGCCGCGGCCGAGCGGATCAGCGCCGGCAATTCGACCGCTTCGGCGGTCTCTCCCCCGTCGCCGCGCACGAAGGCCATATAGGCCTCGAGCATGCGCTGCATCTCCGCCACATCCTCCTTAAGCGGCTTCACCTTCGGCCCGTTGCCGAGAAATTCGAGCTCGAGATTGAAGCGCGTCAGAATGGTGCGCAGATCGTGGCTGACCCCGGCCAGCATAGCGGTGCGCTGCTCCACATGCCTTTCGATCCGGTCCTTCATGTCGAGAAACGCCTGACCGGCCTGGCGCACCTCGGCAGCACCGCGCGGACGGAAATCGCCGGTGTCGCGGCCGAGCCCGAAACTCTGCGCCGCCTCGGCCAGTTCGACGATGGGGGTGATCTGCTTGCGCAGGAAGATGACGGCGATCGCCGCCAGCACCAGCGAGGACACCAGCATCCACAGCAGCAGCACGTCGGTGCTCGCCGCATAGGCGCGGTCCTCGTCGATGCGGATTCGGAAGATCAGGCCCTTCTCCACCTCGACGCGGATATCGACCTGGCCGTCCCTGCCGCTCGAATCGATCCAGAATGGACGGCCGGTTTCGCGCTCGAGATATTTCGTCAGCTTGGCATCGACCAGCGAGAATAGCGGCGGCGTCAGCGGCGCCGGCAGCACGCCGCCGCGGTCGATTTCCAGCCCGAGCTTCAGCCGCTGGTTGGCGACCGATTCGATGTCGGCGAATGCCGCTTCTGTCTTCGCCGAACGGTCGTAGAGATCGGTCACCAGGCCGATCTCGCGAGCCAGCGAGCGGGCCAGCACCTTGGTGACGCTGTCCCAGTGCCGGTCGAGCACGATGCCCGCCATGATCGTCTGCAGCAGCACAATGGGGGCGACGACGATGATCAGCGAACGCCGGTAAAGCCCGGACGGCAGGTGCCGTTCCAGGAACCGGTTGAAGCGGAAATAGAAGCCGGAACGTTCCGGCGTGTCGGGGGCTCCGATGGCGGTCATGGACGCGCTCCGTCAATCGAGATGCAGAGCATAGCCCGATCCGCGTATGGTTTGGAGATAAACCGGATTGGCGGGATCGCTCTCGATCTTGCGCCTGAGCCGGTTGATCTGAACGTCGATGCTGCGGGCGCTGTCTTCGGTGCCGGGCGGCGATAGTTCATTACGGGCGACCGGCTGGCCGGGACGCCGCGCCAGCAGCCGCAGGAGCTCCTTCTCGCGCGAAGTGAGCTTGATCAATTCGCCGCCGCGGCGCAATTCGCCGCGCGGCAGATTGAAGGTGCAGCCGCCGAAGCTCACATCGCTTTCCTCGGCGGCGGCGGGTGCGGTCCGCCGCAGCAGATTGCGGATGCGCAGCAGCAGCTCGCGCGGTTCGAACGGTTTGGCGAGGTAATCGTCGCTGCCCGCCGCCAGCCCGGCAATCCTGTCGCCGGCATCGGAGTGCGCCGACAGCATCAGGATCGGCACTGCCGCTTCGCCGCCGCGCAGCGACTGCGTCAGCGCGATGCCGCTTTCCCCTGGCATCATGATGTCGAGCACCATCAGGTCGAAGGCCAGGCCGCGCATGCGCTCACGCGCCGCCTTGGCCGATTCGGCAACGGTGACGCGGAAGCCGTTTTCCGCCAGATAGGATTTGAGCAGCTCGCGGATTCGCCGGTCGTCGTCGACCACCAATATGTGGGCCCGGTCATCCACGCGCCCGGCCCCGGCCCGCCGCGGCCCCGGCCTTGCCGATCCAGTCGCGCACGCTGTCGCGGTTCTCGGGGCTCACCAGATGATAGAGAATGTCGCGGTAATGCTTGTCAGCGCCATTGCCCGATTGCTGCAGGGCCCGGCGGATGCGGGCGACCTGCGGCGCCATCAGCCGCTGCCGCAGCGCCTCGCCCGTCTCCGTCAGATAGAGGAGGCGCTGCCGCCGGTCGCTTTCGCCTTCCCTCTGGTAGACGAGGCCGTTGTCGATGAGATCCTTGAGGACGCGGCCGAGGCTCTGCTTGGTGATGCGCAGGATGTCGAGAAGCTCGGCCACCGTCAGGCCGGCATCGCGGCCGACGAAATGCACCACGCGGTGATGTGCCCGGCCGAAGCCCAGCTCCTTCAACAGCTCGTCCGGATCGGAGACGAAGTCGCGATAGGCGAAGAACAACAGCTCTATCAGCGCCACGGTTTCTTCTTCGCTCGGATCATGGGAAGAAATTATGTCAGTCATATTGACATATTTTTCCGATTTTGTTACCGTCATTTATATTGCTACGAAATG
>JANMQB010000554.1:0-2081 GCA_031370155.1 Hyphomicrobiales bacterium
TACGCTGAACCGGCCGGAGATGATTCCGACGACCAACATGATCCGCAACCTGTTCTATTCGTCGCGTTCGAAATCCGTCCACACGGTGATCGTCAATGGCAGGATTGTTCTGGAGGAGGGCGTCTTTACCGGGATCAACGAACCGGAGATGCTAGCCCATATCAACGCGGCATCGCTGGCACTCATCGCCCGAATGGGCAAGACCATCGAGCCGAACCGTGTGCCGCGCCTGGCCAGGCGGTCTCAGGGAAGCCCTTGAAAGCCCGGGGAGCCAGAATCAGCCGGCAAAACGCGGGCGGGGCAGGCCGGCGACCGGCGCCGCGAAGGCGAAGAGTCCGCCCTGCTGCGGAAAACGAGCGGCCTCATCCGCCGTCAGCGCCTGGCGTGCGGTCGTCACATAGAGCGTCTTGAGATCGGCCCCGCCGAAGGCGCACGACGTCACCCGCGAGGCCGGGATCGGCACAACGCGGTCGACGGTACCGTCCGGCGCAAGGCGCGCGACGCAGTGGCCCTCCCAGCGCGCGCTCCACAAGTATCCGTCGCTGTCGATGGCCGCTCCGTCGGGAAAGCCGAGATCCTTGATGGCGCTGAACACCCGGCGGTTTGAGGCGGTCGCATCGGCGAGATTGAAATCATAGGCATGAATCACCTGGAGCGCGGAATCGGCAACGTACAGCGTCTTTGAGTCCGGGCTCCAGACGACACCGTTGGTGATGGTGATGTCCGCAATCACCTTCCTGAAGGACAAGTCCGGATTCACGCACCACAGCGCGCCGCTCGCCGCGCTGATCGGCATGTCTTCGCCATTGGGTCCGAGATTGTTCATCATCGTGCCCATCCAGAAGCGGCCCTTCGCATCGGGCGCGCCGTCGTTGCTGCGGTTGAGGGGCTGGCCGGCTTCCGGTGAAACCTTCCTGTGCAGTTTACCCCCTTTTGGGTCGAAGAAATTGATGCCGCGCTCGGATGCGATCAGCAATGAGCCGTCGGCGCGCTTCGCCAGTGCCGTAATCATCTCCGGCATCGGCCAGACATCGCGGCGGCCGGTGGCGGGAACGAACCGGTGCAGCAGCGAGGGCATCGGAACATCGAGCCAGTAGACCGCCCGTTCGCCGGGACACCAGAAGGCGGCCTCGCCGATCTTGTCGCGGCAATCGACGACGCAGCGCACGTCAAGGCGCGAGACTGGATAGTTTTTCATAATCGGCTCGGTCATTGCATGAGGCGTGCCGCTACTTCAGGCCGCGACTGACAACTCGCCGGCTGCCTCTGGGGAGCGCGTGCCAGGGCACCCGCATATTGACATATCATCCTACCAATGTATCGTTTGCCGGTGGCCGGGACAAGCATTCCTTGCTCCCTTTCAGCCATTCCGGGACCCAGCGAATTGGAGCGGCGTGTGACAGTTGTTCGCTTTAAGCTCCGTCACTGCCACACGGCCTATCGGCTGAATGGGCAGTGGCATTCCCATGCTGACTGAACGCGCCAAAATAGCGGCGGAGCAGATCATCCCGGCCGAATCGGCGGCGCGGCAAATGCCGCTGCTGCGCCTGCGCGGGCTATCCAAGCTCTATGGCCCGCTGACGGCGGTTGCGCCGCTCGATCTCGACATCTACCCGCGCGAGTTCGTCGCCATGCTCGGGCCGTCGGGTTGCGGCAAGACCACGCTCCTGCGCATGATCGGCGGCTTCGTTGCGCCGACTTCGGGCACAATCGAGATCGCCGGCAGCGATGTCACGGGACTGGGTCCCGAGAGGCGCCCGACCAACATGGTATTCCAGGGTTACGGCCTGTTTCCCCACATGAATGTGGCCCAGAACATCGGCTATGGATTGCGCCTGCTGAAGATGCCGAAGGCCGAAATCGACGCGCGCGTCGGCGAAACGATCGGGCTCGTGCAACTGGCCGATCTTGCCAATCGCGGCATCGAGGAGCTTTCAGGCGGCCAGCAGCAGCGCGTGGCGCTGGCCCGCGCGCTGGTCATGCGTCCCAAGGTGCTGCTGCTCGACGAGCCGCTTGCCGCCCTCGACCTTAAGCTCCGGCACCAGATGCAGGAGGAACTGCGCCGCATTCACCGCGAAATC
>JANMQB010000218.1:0-1981 GCA_031370155.1 Hyphomicrobiales bacterium
GAAGCTCCTCGCGGGTGAGACCGAAATTCAGGTAGCGCTCCAGATACAGCGCCGTCATGTCGGGATTGTCGGGATTGTCGAACCAGGCGCGGCTGCGCAGGGTCTGGGGTGTCTTGCCGTCGTATTTTTTGTCTGACATGAGCGCCTCGGCCAGCGAGTTCATGGTGGTGGCGGTGCCCATGGTGTTGCAGAAGCCGGTCGAAGGCGCCGAGCTGGCGACCAGTTCGACAAATCCTTCATAGTCAATCTCGCCGGTGGCGAGCTTTTCGCGCGCCAGCCACACGATGGTACCGGACCCGGTACGCTGGCCCTGATACCAGCCGTTAAGCATCGGGCCGGAAGAGAGGGCGATTGCCGGAATATCGACGGTGGCCGCCGCCATCAGGCAGGCGGGCGTGGTCTTGTCGCAGCCGATGGTCAGCACCACACCGTCGAGCGGGTAGCCGTAGAGCACTTCGACGAGCGAGAGATAGGCGAGGTTGCGGTCGAGCGAGGCGGTGGGGCGCTTGCCGGTTTCCTGGATCGGATGGATGGGAAATTCCATCGGGACGCCGCCCGCCGCGGTGATGCCGTCGCGCACCCGCTTGACCAGTTCGATGTGCACGCGGTTGCACGGCGCGAGATCGGAGCCGGTCTGGGCGATGCCGATGATCGGCTTGCCGCCCTGCAATTCCTGGCGGGTGAAGCCGTAATTGAGATAGCGCTCGAGATAGAGCGCCGTCATGTCGGCATTGCCGGGATTGTCGAACCAGTTCTGCGAGCGGAATTTGAGCGGTTTCTTCTTGTCTGACATGAGCGCCTCGGGGAATGTTCCAGGCTTCTTTTATGGCCAATGAAGTGCGGCGTCCATGGCGGCGATTTTCACTGGCGCCGCCGCCCGTGAACCATCTAAATGGCAGGTGCATGATCCGGCCGGACGACGACATCGTGAAGCGGGCGCGAAGCGGCAAGCCCTATGCCCTTCTCGATCTGAAACAGGCTTTGGCTCCGCTGCCGGCGGATGAGGCTTTTTCCGCCTATTGCCGGTTGCTCGGCCGCGATGTGGGGGCTGGACTGCTCGTGACCAAAACCCTGAGCCTGCAGCGGGTGGCAAAAGAATGCGGCAAATTCTATCGCGAACTGGCGCCGGCGGGCGAACCCTTCGTCAACCGGGCGCCGCGCGTCATCGGCGACGGCAATCACCGCGATCTCGAAGGCTTGACCCGCACAGCCTTTATCGCCTGTTTCGCCGGGGCCCGCATCTGGAGCCGGTCGGCGGCGATCGAATGCGGCGACGAGGTGCTGCTCGACTTCGAGGACTGGGAACTCGCCCGCATCGACGACCGGCTGGAGCTTGATCCGCGCATCTTCCGCAGCGCCGGGGATCGCATCTGGCACCTGCGGGAGCCGCGCCCGCCTGAGCTTCGTCTTGAGCGCGCCTTCATGCTGACGGGTGCCCACACCGCGGCCTTCGGCCATTGGCTGTGGGAGTATCTGCCGAAATACGTCTCCGCCCTGGCGGCAGACTGCATGCCGGAACTATCCGTGCTGATTGACGACGACATGCCGGCAACGCAGCGCGAGATACTGAAGAAACTGGTGCCGGAAGGAAGCCGGATCGTCCAGATCGCCGCCGGAACATCGGTGCAGGTGGATGAATTGTGGTGCGCGCCGTCGCTCATGTACATGCCGATGCTCGAGATGATGAACGCGAAATTCCGCTGGGACTATCTCGCCAGCCCCGCCGCGCGTTTCTTGCCGGTGATCGCTGCACTGAATGCGCCGTTTCCGGACAGCGGCGGAGCCGGGGAGAAAGTGTTTCTGGCGCGCCGGGCCGAGCGCCACCGCAAGCTGGTCAATGCCGGTGCGATCGAGGCGATGGCGCGGGATCATGGCTTCCGCATCGTCCATCCGGAAGACCACGCATTTGCCGCCCAAGTGGAACTTGTGCGGGCTGCCGATTACATTTTGGGACCGGAAGGTTCGGCCATGTTTCTAGGGT
>JANMQB010000220.1:0-3540 GCA_031370155.1 Hyphomicrobiales bacterium
GAAGTACGGGCCAACCTTGCGAACGTGGCCGCATATATCTTCACGCTCCATGATCTCGATATTCTTGAGCCCCGCAGCACAGCAGACGGGATGACCGGAATAGGTAAATCCATGGGTGAACATGGCGCCTTTCGCTTGCGGCACGCTCAAGACTTCGTAGATCTCATCCGAGAGAATCGTGGCCGACAACGGCGCATAAGCCGAAGTAAGGCCCTTGGCGGAGGTGATCATGTCTGGAACCATTCCGAAAACGGATTCCGAGGCGAAGAAATGCCCAAGCCGCCCAAAGGCCGTTACAACTTCGTCAGCGACGTACAGAATGCCATGCTGGCGGCAAATGTCGGCAAAACGCGAATGGTAGCCTTTGGGGGGAACGATTACGCCTCCCGCACCCATGATCGGTTCGGCAAAAAACGCCGCCACGTTCTCAGGCCCGATTTCCACAATCTTCGCCATAAACTCGTCGGCGAGACAATCCAGAAACTCCGCCTCAGTCATGCCGTCCGGCCTGCGATAGCAGTTCGGCGACGACACCCGGTGAACCAGATCGCCCGGTACAAGATCGAAGCCGGTGTGATCGAAAGCGACCCCGGTCAGAGACATCGTCAGGTAACTGCTGCCATGATAGCCGTCGTGCCGCGTAATGATTTTCTTCTTTGCGGGTTGGCCCCGCCGGTTGAAGTAGAAATGGATCATCCGGACAGCGGTGTCGTTCGCCATCGACCCGCCCGTTCCGTAGAAGACGTGGTTCAGCGGTCCGGGAGCGAGAGATGCGAGCTTTGCCGCAAGCTGGGCGGCCGGCACGGACGTATGGTGTCCGAACGAGGAGTAATAAACCATTTGCCTGGCTTGTTGGGCCATCGCCTGGGCCATTTCCTCGCGCCCGTACCCAATGTTGACGCACCAAAGGCCGCCAATACCGTCAAGGAAGCGTCTGCTGTTGCTGTCGGTAAGATAGGCACCCTCGGCTTCGCAAAGAATCATGGAGCCCGTCTTCTTGAAGTCGGCAAAATCGGTGAACGGGTGAAAATGATGGGCGATATCCTGCCTTCTGACTTCTTCGGCGTCGAAATGGGCATTGGAGGGCATGAGGTTCATCCTGTTCCACTGTATCTACATGTCGCGTCGCGATTGCCGTGGCAATGGGCGCGTTTATGTACCTCCGACCCTGGGCGTTGAATAACCCTAGAGAAGTAGCCGAGCGGATGTATTGAAATCGGCGGCCGGCGAAGCTTAGCCTTGGGCTGTCGCGATGGCTTCGGCTGGTGCGAAACACTTGATCTGCTTGAAGGCTGTGCAGGAGCCGCCTTCACACGTATCGCCAGACACTAGGCGCCGCGTCGGCAACGGTGTTGCCTCACGCTGGAAGATCAGCGCATTTTCGTAGCCCTGAAACTTGCAGAAGGCGTCGGCGGCGGGCTTGCCGCAATCGTCGGCGTTGGAAAGGCAGGCGTCGAGGCGCGCGCCGGCGACGACGGGCGCGAAGAAATTGCGCACTTCCGCCTGGCTCAGGCCGGCGGTGAATACCAAGAGTGTAAAAGCGCCCGCAATCGTCCTGGACATCGGCTCATCTCCGTTCAGATGTCGATGCAGCGGTTGACGGCGCAGGGCTGCATGGTGATCCGGCCCTTCACCGGCCAGGACTGGTTCTTGGCGATGACAGTCACGTTCGCGTACTGCGCGGGGGCGGTCACCGGTTTGCGAATGTCGCTGCCCGCAAAGGCGCCGGCTGACAGGAAGATGACGGTCAGGATGGCGGTGGCGACTGTGGTTTTCATCGTTGTATCTCCAGCCAAGACAACGCCGAGCTTGGACAGAAGTTGCATCGCGGAAGCATAATCGGCGCTGTGCTTGCCGTTCATCGGGCGTCTTGATTAAGGCTTCCGCAAAAAGTACAAGGCTCCGGGGGTGCCGGAGCCTTGAAGTTTCGGGTGGCGTCTGCGGGGGATCGGGGGGCCACCCGTCGGGGAACAAGCTCGCCTGATTTCAACGCGTGATGGGCAAAAAAGGTTCCCTCACATGGCAAAGAGCCGCCCAATGCTTCCGGCTGGCCCGACTGACTCGTAGGAGTTGACGGCTTGCTAGTTCTGCCCGGCCGCGGCCGTATCGCCGGGCGAGAAGCACTTGATCTGCTTGAAGGCGGTGCAGCCATCGCCCTCACAGATTTCGCCGGAGTGGAGACGTTTGGTCGACACTCCAGTCTCGCGCTGGAAAATCAGGGCCTCGGTGAAGCCTTGCGCCTTGCAAAAGGCATCGGCGGCCGGCTTGCCGCAAGTGCTCACGGCGGTGAGGCAGGCATCGAGCCGGGTGCCGTCCCATTCCGGGGCAAAATAGTTGCGAACCCCCGCCTCGACCGGCGATGCGGCGAGGAGGAAAATGGTCATGGCGAGGAATCTGGTCAAGGCATCCGTTCCGTTTCGTGACCTTAGTGCAACAGTCGTGCCAAACCTGTGATGAACGCCACATTCGGACGCCGTTCACCCCAACCGGAGCTTGACGAGAGACCTTCCCCTGTGGCGAGTAAGCCTCCCGAGAGGGGCTGATTCACCCGGGGGCTGCGAATGCGGCGATATGCAAATTCACTCGTGAAACTGTGCTTGGCTGCGGCCATGGCTTTGCCGGCGGCGGCTGCGCCGGCGGCGACCAATCCGTCCGGGAAAGCCGTCTACAAGACGAACTGGACCAGCTCGACGCTGTCGGGCCGGATCAATCCTCGATTCAAGAAACGGGTCGTCTCCTACGAAACTGGAGAGAAGCCGGGAACCGTCATCATCGATACCGGCAAGCGCTACCTTTATCTGGTGCTCGGCGACGGCAAGGCAGTGCGCTACGGCGTCGGCGTTGGGCGCGAGGGATTTGCCTGGAAAGGCGAGCAGCGCATCAGCCGCAAGGCGGAATGGCCCGGCTGGCGCCCGCCCCAGGAAATGCGCGAGCGCGAACCGGATCTGCCGGAATTCGTGGAGGGTGGCCCCGGCAATCCGCTCGGCGCACGCGCCATGTATCTCGGAAATTCGCTCTATCGCATTCATGGAACGCTCTATCCCGATACGATCGGGCGGGCGGTGTCCTCGGGCTGCATCCGGCTGACCAACGACGATGTCAGCGATCTCTACGAGCGGGTGAGGATCGGCACCAAGGTGATCGTGCGCTGAGCCACGGCATTTGGCGCAGCGCAGCGTGATTGAACCGCTCCCTCACGGGACCGATGGCATGTGCCTCTCAAGCATCCCGGCAGGGATTGATCCTACAGGGCTCCAGGGTGATCTGGCCCTTGACCGGCCAGGCCTGGTTCTTGGCTATCACCGTGACATTGGCCCCATGGGCGCGCCCTGCGAGTTTCATCTCATTTTCGGCGAAGGCGCCCGCTGAGAGAAAGGCGACTGTCAGGATAAAGGTGGCAATCGGGGTCTTCATGTCTTCCTCCGGGGGAAAACGGCAGTTACAGGAACGGCGGCCTAAACGGGTCTCCTGACTCAAGGAAAAGGCTCCGGGGGTTCCGGAGCCTTGAAGTTCGGGTGGCGTTTGCAGGGGATCGGGGGG
>JANMQB010000574.1:0-6695 GCA_031370155.1 Hyphomicrobiales bacterium
ATGATCTGGCCCTTGTCGCGGCGCTGGGTGGTCATGTAGCGCAGCTTGGCCAGGGGACTGAGCTCGCGCAGGACCTCGGTATCGGTATCGCGGTTGGACTGCTGGCCGATGAGGATTTCGACGATCTCGTCGAAGTTCAACAGCCAGAAGGGCAGATTCATGTTGTCGGGTGTAATGATTTCGGCCAATCCCTTGAACGACTGGGCATATTCCCGGTGCACATCGAGGAGCAGGATGTGGGCCTGGGGATTTTTCTCCAGAATGCGCCGGAGCATCAGGGCGACGGCGCAGGATTTGCCGGTACCGGTGGTTCCGAGCACGGCGAAATGCTTGCCCAACAATTCGTCGATCTTGATCATCGCCGGAATGGTGGAATCCTGCTGGATGTGGCCAACGCGGATGGCGCTGTCGGTGTCGCAGGCATAGGCCTTTTCGAGTTCCTGCTTGTTGGCGCGGTAGACGATGTCGCCGAGCGAGGGATAACAGGAAATGCCGCGCCGGAAGGCCGTCGGCATGCCATTGGCATCCTTCGGCAGTTCGCCGATGAATTCGACTTCGATAATGCGCAGTTCCTTGTCGCCGGCGTTGTGCGATGGCATCGGCGAACTGAGAGCGGAAACCAGGGCCAGCGAAATCGACTTCGGCGAGTCGACCTTCAGCAATGTGCCGATTTCCGGGCTGCGCGCCTGCCGCCCGGACCGCTGCTCCTCCTCGACATCGATGAGTATGATGGCGAGAGCGCCGGTTACCGCGACGATGCGGCCGACGCGCTCGACGGCGCCGTGCTGGGCGAGGTGGGGGGGCGGGCTGGAAGGCTGTTGCTGGCGGTACATGTGCTCAGTCCATCAGTGAAGCTTAGGTTCGGGAGTTTGGCTTGCAGCGGCGGCTTGCTTGCCGGTGGCGACCGGCAGAATGACGGTGACGCGGGTGCCGGCGCCCTTCTGGGAGTCGATGCGCAGATCGCCGCCATGCAAGCGGGCGAGAGCATAGGCGATCGGCAGGCCGAGGCCGGTGCCCTCGTGGCGCTTGTTGAAACCGGTTTCGACCTGGCCGAAGGGCCGCATGGCGGTTTCGATTTCGGAGGCCGACATGCCCTCGCCGGTATCGGTCACCGCGACAATCGCATAACCCTGCTGGGCGGACCCCGCCTCGATGCGGATGCGGCCATGCTTGGGCGTGAATTTCACCGCATTGCCAACGAGGTTGATGAGAATCTGCTTGATGCGGAGCGAATCGCCCATGATCACCGGCATATTGGCGGCGATGCCGGTTTCGATGGCGATGTCCTTCTCCTTGGCCTTGGCCTGGATAATGAGGATGCAGGAGGCGATCAGCGGCTTGATGTCCATGGGCTCGGGCTCGACCTCGAGCTGGCCCGCCTGGATCTTGGAAACGTCGAGAATGCCGTTGATCAGGGCCAGAAGATGCTCGGCGGCCTGCTTCACATAGCCCGAGTACTGCTTGACTTTTTCCGGCGTGGAGACCGGTTGAATGTGCAACATGTCGGAGAAACCGATGATGGCGTTCAAGGGCGTGCGCAGCTCGTGGCTCATGTTGGCGATGAATTCCGACTTCGCCTTGGAGGCGAGTTCGGCATCGACCCTGGCGGCGTTGAGCGCCAGCCCCTGCTTGTGGCGCGTGACGGCCTGGCCGAACAGCTCCGAATACTCGCCAATGAGCGAGCCTTCCCGGAACCAGCGTGTGCCGAACGTCCTCATACGCGTCCTCTCCTTGACCCATTGTTAGGCAATAACGTCTCAACATGGAGTTAAGGGACTGACCGGCATTCGAGTGTCCCCCGACACAAACGCTTTACCGGCGTTAAGAAGTTGCTAGACTGCAATCAACGCAATGTTTTCGGGTGGTTTGCCGCGCTCCGGCCGCTTGGCCGTCGAGTGCGGGCCGCCCGTGGAAGGTTCACGACGTGGACGCGATCGATGGGGCGGGCAACGACCGCTCCCCGCGCAAACCGGCACCCGATGAGGCCGGGGGCGATTTTTATGGTGCTCTCGACCTGGGAACCAACAACTGCAGATTGCTGATCGCCACACCGGTGGCGCAGGGGTTCGCCGTCGTCGACGCCTTTTCGCGGATCGTCAGGCTGGGCGAACGGCTGAGCCGCACCGGCCAATTGCATGACCAGGCAATGAGCCGCACCATAGGTGCCCTGCGGGTCTGCGCCAACAAGCTGAAATGGCGCAAGGTTCAGCGCATGCGCCTGGTGGCGACCGAGGCTTGCCGCATGGCGGCCAATGGCGACGAGTTCATCGCCCGGGTGGCGGCCGAGACCGGGCTGCAGCTCGAGATCATCGACCGCGAAACCGAGGCGCTGCTGGCGGCGACGGGGGCCGAAGCGCTGATCGATCCCGCCGCAGAGACCGCGCTGGTCTTCGATATCGGCGGCGGCTCGACCGAAGTCATGTGGATGGCGAAGCGGGGAGAGCGTTTCGAGATCGCCGCCTGGACGTCGCTTGCCGCAGGCGTGGTGACGATCTCCGAACGCTTCGGCGGCGGCGATGATGTCACCCCCGAGGTCTTCGCGGCAATGCGCGCCTATTTGAAGCCGATGCTGGCGGAATTCCGCGACCGGATCGTGGCGGTGACGGGCGCTGCACCCGTACCCTCGCATCTCCTCGGCACCTCGGGAACGGTGACGACCATCGCCGGCGTGCAGCTTGGACTGCTGCGCTATGATCGCTCCAGGGTCGATGGCTGCTGGCTCGACAGCGCCGCCATCGGCGCGGTGACCGCCGATCTCCTCGCCATGAGCTACGAGCAGCGGGCGCAAAGTCCCTGCATCGGCCGCGAGCGTGCCGATCTGGTGCTGGCAGGCTGTGCCATCCTCGAGGAAATCCGTGACACGTTTCCGTGTCCGCGCATTCGCGTCGCCGACCGGGGGCTTCGCGAAGGCATTCTCACTTTGATGATGAAGGAGGATGGAGCCTTCGGGAGAGGCGCATGAGCCGGCCGGGCAGCGGCAAGACCCCGAGCGGGCGCGAGCTCAAGATCCGGGTCAAGACCGGCAAGGGCCGCACCGTCTCGCAGAAGATCTGGCTCGAGCGGCAGCTGAACGATCCTTACGTGCGTGAGGCGAAGAGGCTCGGCTACCGCTCGCGCGCCGCCTTCAAGCTGATCGAGATCGACGATAAATACCGCTTCCTCAAGCCCAGCGGACGGGTAATTGACCTCGGCGCCGCACCCGGGGGCTGGAGCCAGGTGGCGGCGAAGCGGGTGAAGCCGGAAGAGGGACGCGGACGCGTCATCGCCATCGACATGCACGGCATGGATCCGATTGCCGGCGTCACCATCTTCAAGAAGGACTTCTACGACGCGGATGCGCCGCAGCTCCTGATCGATGCGCTGGGCGGCGAGAAGGCCGATGCGGTGCTCTCGGACATGGCGGCGCACGCCACCGGCCACCGCCAGACCGACCATATCAACATCATGGCCCTTGCCGAGGCGGGCTATGAATTTGCCAGGCAGGTGCTGAAACCCGGTGGCACCTATCTTGCCAAGGTGCTGCGCGGCGGCACCGAGGGCGAGATGCTGAAGCTCCTGAAAAAGGACTTCGCCGAGGTGCGGCATGTGAAACCCAAGGCGAGCCGCGACGACAGCGCCGAACTCTTCGTGCTGGCGATGGGGTTCAGGGGGTAGGGCGGCCCGGTATTCAGCCGCCGCCCTGCCATTGCTTGATGGCATCGAACGGCCACAGCAGCATGATGATATTTAAGGTGAGATTATCGCGGATTACGGCAGCAACGCCAAGTTCCATCGCCAGGGCGAGCGCCACCGTCAGCCAGACGGGCAGGCGGGCGGCGGCGAGGAAGCCCAACACCATGGCAAGCATGTCGAATACCGAATTGAGGACGCTGTCGCCGTAATAGTCGAGCGAGATGGTCGCCGCGCGGTAGCGGTTGATGATGAAGTCGGTGTTCTCGAAAACCTCCCAGCCGGCCTCGACGGCAACCGCCACCGCCAGGCGGAGACCCAGAGCCCAATTGCGGCCGATCAGCCAAAGCAGGCCATAGAATATGAAGCCATGGATGATGTGGGAGAAGCTGTACCAGTCGGAAATGTGCTGGGAGTTTTCCGCACTGAAGACCACGCCGTGCCAGAGTTTCACATAGCCGCATTTGCAGATGGGCACGCGGCCCAACCACAGAAGGGCGAGCGCGGCTATCAGGATCAGGCCGGACGAGACGGCGATATGGCGGCGGGAGAGACTCATGCCGCGAGGTTAGGCATCGACGCCGGAAATCTCAAGCAGGATGCAATTTACGGGCTCTTAAAGGATGATCCTCCAGAGTGCCGCCCTTTAGCCTGTTGCGCAAGGGATTGTGGGCGGATGTCTTCATTGGGAGCCACCAAAGGCAGCACCGCTTCCGCCATCCTGTCGCCAGTGGCGATGATGACCATGTTCAGCATTACGCTGTTCTGCAGCGCACTGCTCATGTTCCTGATCCAACCAATGTTCGCGAAGATGGCTTTGCCACGGCTCGGCGGCTCGGCGTCGGTGTGGTCGCTGGCGCTGGTCTTCTTTCAGACCCTTCTGCTTTGCGGCTATGGCTACGCGCATCTTCTAATGAAGGGATGCACTGTGCGGACCGGCGTTCTCATTCACGGGGCCGTCATGCTGACGGCTATGGCCGCTCTCCCGGTTGCTATTGCGTCGGGCTGGGATAATCCGCCGGAGGAGGGGCAAGCCTTTTGGCTTTTGGGTTTGTTTGCGGCTTCAGTGGGACTTCCATTCTTCGCGATTTCAGCGAATGCGCCGCTTCTGCAATCCTGGTTCGCACGCTCCGGGCATGCCCAATCCCACGATCCCTATTTCCTCTACGGCGCCAGCAATGCCGGAAGCTTCACCGCCCTGGTCGCCTATCCCTTCCTTATCGAGCCTTTCCTCGGCCTCGAGCCGCAGTCTTCAATCTGGAGCGGGGGCTATGCCCTGCTTGTCGCGCTCGTCGCGATGTGTGGACTCTTGACCGGGTTGGCATCGCCGGCGGACCGCCGGGAGGTGGGCGTTGAGTCCGAAAGCCAGGCGCCCACCTGGCGCCAGCGCTTGCGCTGGATCGCGCTGTCCTTCGTTCCAACCGGGCTACTCGTCGGATCTACAGCCTACATTGCTACCGATGTTGTTTCGGCGCCCTTCATGTGGGTCATACCGCTTGCCCTCTATCTTCTGACCTTCGTGATCACTTTCCAGCGGCGGCCATGGATTTCCCACGACTTCGTGATGGCCAGGCTTGGGCCCGTCGTCGCGCCGCTCTGCATGCTGGCGCTGTCGCCGGTCACCCAAATCTGGCTCGTCCCCATCCAACTGTTTTGCGTCTTTGCCCTCATGATGGCTTGTCATGGGGAGCTTGTCCGGCTGCGGCCCGCGGCAGGCCGTCTCACGGAATTCTATTTCCTGATGTCGCTCGGCGGCGTATTGGGCGGCGCGTTCGCCAGCCTTCTCGCGCCGGCGATCTTCGACAGCGTGGTGGAATATCCGCTGCTGATAATCGCCTCCTTCGTCCTGATCGGTGTGATCCGGAAGGAGTCGCGCTCCAAGGGTTGGATAATCGGACAGGCCGCCCTCTCGATTCCCGTCGTCCTCGTCATGCTCTGGACAACGGCCGGTTGGGACAGCGACATCAAGCGCTACACCGCGCTGGGCTGGCTTCTGGGTTTGCTGGTGGCGCTTCTGGTTCTTTCCAAACATCCGCTTGCGCAAGCTCCCCTCCTCTTATCCGTGTTTCTCATTTATCCCTCCGTGAGCAACCTGCTGCCCGCCATCGAGCGGTCGCGCAGCTTCTACGGTGTCATTGCGGTGCATCCGATCGATCACGGACGCGCCTATGTCATGAAACACGGCACGACCGAGCACGGCACGCAAGTGCGGAGGGACGCGAACGGCCTGCGCAGCACGGCACCAACCGAACCACAGTCCTATTATTACCCGCGAGGCCCGTTCGGTTCCGCTATCAACCATCTGCACGCGAAGAACGGACAGTTCGAAGAGGTCGCGATCGTCGGGCTCGGTACCGGGTCGATGGCGTGCTATGCGCTTCCGGGCGAGAACTGGTCTTTCTTCGAAATCGACCCCGAAGTGGTACGGATCGCGCGGAACCCCGACTACTTCACCTTCATGAGCGATTGCGCGCCCGGCGCAAGAATCGTTATCGGCGACGGCAGGCTCAAACTCAAGCAGGAGCCGGATCGCAAGTACGATCTCATCGTGCTCGACGCATTCTCGTCCGATTCCATACCCGTGCATATGATCACCGTCGAAGCCGTGGACGTGTATCTTTCAAAATTGAAGCCCAACGGCGTCATCATGTTCCACATTTCGAACCGGTTCATGGAGCTTTCCAGGGTGGTGGAAGCGGCTTCGCGGGCGCGAGGACTTGTCGCCTATTATAATGCGGTGGACTTCAAATTCTGGCAGCCCGACAAGACGCGCTTTGATCTCAGGGCGCAAGTCGCGGTGGTCGCCCGGTCGGCCAGCGCGCTCGGCGCCTTGACCTCCGATCCGGCCTGGCATCGCCAGGACGCGGCCGAGCTATCGCCACCCTGGACCGACGATTACTCAAATGTCCCCGGCGAAATCTGGCGGAAGTTAACTGACGGCTCGTCCGTCCCAGCCCGCTAAATCGGCTCAGGCATCGACGCCGGGGCTCTCAAGCAGGGTGCAGCCGTCGATGCGCCAGGAGCCG
>JANMQB010000226.1:0-2326 GCA_031370155.1 Hyphomicrobiales bacterium
GCTCCGTTCATGGGCCGGCAGTTTTTTCATGGCTTCTCTCCTTGCGGCGTTCCCACCCGGTCCAAGTGGAGTCCCCCCCTGTGGGGAGGGGCTAGGGGTGGGGGTCGCACTGGCCGGTCAGTGGGTGCTTCGATGAAATGCTTGAGCCACCACCAGACCCCCACCCTTAATCCCTCCCCACAAGGGGGAGGGAGAAATTGTTTGCTGATTCATCCTGCTCCAATGCTCACACCTCATTCCGCTCCCAGACCTTGGCGATGCGCGGCCTCGCCACCACCCGGTCTCAGAGCGCCTTGATGTTGGGATGGCTGGCGAAGAAGGCGGGAACGTCGGCGTTCCAGGTGGCCAGCATCGCGGCATAGATGTCGACCGCGCTGAATGTCTCGCCCAGTACATAGGGCCCCTCGCCCAGCGCCGCGGCGAAGATCTCGAATTCCCGCGCCATGTCGCTGAGTGCTGCGCGCTTCACCGCCGCCGCGCCCGCCGGATCGTCCGTGTAGCGTTGCGGATAGTACATGCGAAGATCGCTCATGTAGACGGTGGTCGCCAGATAGACGAGCCAGCGCAGATAGCGGGGCCGGAGCGGCGAGGCGGCGGGCGGCGCCAGGCCCGTGCCGGGATGGAGATCGGCGAGATAGATCAGGATCGCCGCGCTTTCCGTCATCACGCTGTCATCGGGAAGGATGAGAGTCGGCACCTGTCCCAGCGGATTGATCCGGTAAAAAGAGGCCGGGTGTCTGCCGTCGGGGCCGCGTTCGAGGTCCTCAACCCGGTGGGGAACGCCGCATTCGGCGAGTGCCGCCTCGATCGCCATCGATCCGGCGCCGCGCCGCGCATAGAGCTTGAACATGAGAAACCTCCGGCGGCCAAGTTCGCCGCAATTAAGCCGCCGTTAACCATGTAGCCCGCAACAATAACACTTGCGACTCATCGCTGCATGGATTCAGAAGGGGGCACGGCGCCGGGGATTACGCAATGACAGGCATTGTTCATGCCGCGCGGATGGCGCTGGCAATAGCCGCCGTGATTCTGTGCGCCGCGGCGGCACAGGCGGCGGCGCCTTGCAAGGCTTCGGCCTTCGTCACCAATGCCGGCATGGCGATGATCGGCGCGGCGCGCCAGAAATCGCCGGCCGCGTTCTCCAATGTCGCGGCCCGCTACACCGACATGCACGCCATCGCGTTCTTCGCGCTCGGCCAAAATCGCCCCCTCCTGGGGAAATCGCGGGAACGCGAATATGTGGCGCTCACCCACGTCTTCGTCGGCCGCACGCTGGCGCAAAATTCCAGCCGCTTCCGCGCCACCGGCCTCAAGGTGACCGGCTGTTCTAGCTCCGGCAAGTCGGTGGTGGTGAACGCCAGGTTATCGGGCGGCCAGAAGCTGGTGTTCAAGCTCTACCAGACGCGGCGCGGCTACCGGGTCCGCGATGTCAACGTCGCCTCCGTGTGGCTCGCCCAGCAGATGCGCTCGAACTTCGCCGCCGTCATCCGCCGCCGCGGCGGCATCGAGGCGCTTTTCGCGTACTTGCGGAATTAGCCTTCACCGCGTGAACTGCTTGTACTTGATGCGCCTGGGCATCACCGAATCCTCGCCCAGCCTGCGCTTCTTGTCTTCCTCGTAGTCCTGGAAGTTGCCCTCGAACCATTCGGCGTGGCTGTCGCCTTCGAAGGCCAGAATGTGGGTGGCGAGACGGTCGAGGAACATGCGGTCGTGGCTGATGATGACGGCGCAGCCGGCGAAATCGTCGCGCGCCTCTTCCAGCTCCGCCGGGGGCTTGCGGAGGTGTCTCGGTTTTGATACACAACAGGCGGTGTTGCGCAGGAAGCCGATCGTGTTTCTCGGGGGACTCCCTATCCCGCCTGCGGGAGTTTCCCGAAGCCGTACGCCATGACGCAGGCCGCGAATTGGCGCGCGTCCAGGAAGGGCGCGATCCGGTCGACTGGAAACCCATGCCGGCGGTGGGGCGCGGTGTCCGTGAAATCCGGGTTGCGGACCGGCCCGGAGAATTCAGGGTGATCTACGTGGCTACCATCGCCGATGCGATTTACGTTCTCCATGCCTTTCGCAAGAAGACGCGGAAGACGCCGCGGAGGGAACTGGAACTGGCTTGGGCCCGCTTCCGGAGAATATGAAGGAACGAGACATGAAACGCGAGAAATTCGACAATGTGTGGCTTGCCCTGGAACCGAACGCGGCCGATGCGATCAACCTCACCATGCGGTCGGCGTTGATGACTTCGGTCGAGGAGGCGGTGGCCGCCTGGAAACTGCCGCAAGGCGCCGCGGCCAAACGGCTCGGCATCACGCGGCCCCGCCTCAACGATCTG
>JANMQB010000013.1:0-5601 GCA_031370155.1 Hyphomicrobiales bacterium
GTTGCAGACCTGCTTGCCGTCGAGTCTGGAAGCCGGTGGAACAAAGGTGTTCACCATCGCCTTCGGTGAAAGTGCCAATCGGGATGTCCTCAGCAGGATCGGTCAAGTTTCGAATGGAGCGATGTTCGAGGCCGATGCAGCTTCAATCGATCAGACCTACCTCAAGATTGCAGCGGAGCAGTGACATGTCGCCCGAAAACGGCATCTTGCTTGAACTCCTGTGCCTGCGCGGCGGCCCGGGGGACGATCCGCCCCATGAAGCAGACGCCGGCGGCCGTCCGATGAGGGGCAAGCTGCACGACCATCTCCGTGGTGCCCGGTTCAAACATGCGCTGGGCCGGACCGAGACCTTGATCGCTTGCATGTTCACCGCGCTCGCAACGTCGTTTACATGGTTGAACGCCGCGAATTTCTCTTTGCCCGGGTGGGCATGGATTGCGGTCGTGCTCTTGGGTCTGGCAGCGGTGTCGATCCTAATCGCAACCGCCATAACGGATCCGGAATCGATCGCCGACTCCGTGACATCCACTCTTGCGGATTATTTCAAGGTCGAGGGCATCGCAGATGCAACCATTCGGACCCAGATCGTCCAGGCCATGGCCCATCGGGCCCGTATGGAAGAGGTTCTTTTCAGGAGCAGCCAAGACACGCGAAATCTTGTTTCGGATGCACTTTCCGCCGTTGATGACTGGCTTTCCGGCATGGGCCGCCTGGCGCTGCGTCTCGAGACTTTCCAGACAGAGTTCCATCTTCAGTCAGAAACAAGGCTGCACCTGCTGGAGCGGATACACAATCTCGAACGAAGAATCGAGGAGAATTCAAACAAGCGCACCAAGGATCAATTGCGCGAAACCATGGCAGGGCGCCGGCATCAATTGCGCGCGATTGAAGAACTGGAAAGCCTCATCGAACGTGGACTCCTGCGTCTTGAGCATGCAGCCGCTGCACTGGGAACGATACACGCCCAACTTGCGATGTTCACAGCTCGCGGTGAAGAACAAGGCGATGCAGTTGGGCTTGCCCAGGACATCAACGCTGAAATTCGGGAAATCGACGCCGTCCTGGCGGCACTGGATCGAGTATACGCTAGTAGCCACGCCGACGATAGTGTCGATCGTGGGACCTTGGACGGTGATCGGCTGGCATAGACTTGTATTTCGGTCGTTTTGGCGCTGGAAATCTCGAGTGAGGGCCCGGGAGGCGCAGGAACTCCACCTCACACCTGTGCCTATCGAAAATCAAAGCCGGACCAATTGGCGATGATGCCCTCCGAGAAATTGATCAGTCTGACCTGAGGTATTTCTTAGTGCATCAAAGAGGGCCGATATGCCTAAGGGGTCTGCTTTTGGCCCAAAGCGTCTGATTGCGCGCTCCTGCAATTCATCTGCAATCAAGCGGTAAGCCGACACAGCGCGGACGACAAGCGACCGACGCGATTGACTTAGCGGACATGACGGGGCCTTCCCACCGGCGCATCGGCTTGCCTCCCACTTGCCGTCCGCCGCGCCATGAAGCATACTTAATTTGCCGCGAAACGGCTCTGGCGCGCTGGCAGGGCACGTCGGCCAAAACGACCGCGGTACTGGGAGGAATTGATGAAAACTGTAAGCTATGGCGCGCACATTGCAGTGAGCCTCGCATGCGTTGCCTTGCCGCTTGCCGACACACAGGCGCAAGAGAAGCCGTGGTACCCCTTATCGGTTGAGGTGTGGGACCCGCCCTTCAACATGGATAGCCCGCGCAAGAGGATGGACTACGTACCGCTCGAGAAGGCGGCGCAGAAGTGGAACATCTGCGTGTCCTTCCCCCACATGAAAGACGCCTACTGGATGGCCGTTGACTACGGCGTCGTTGAGGAATCGAAGCGCCTCGGCGTGAAGATGACGCTGCTCGAGGCTGGCGGCTATACCAACCTCAACAAGCAGATCTCGCAGATCGAGGACTGCGTCGCCAACGGCGCACAGGGGGTGGTGATCGGCGCCATTTCCTACGACGGCCTCAATAACCTCGTGAAGGAGATCCGCGGCAAGAACATTCCGGTGATCGACGTCATCAACGGCATGTCCTCGCCGGATCTTTCGGCGAAGTCGCTCGTGTCCTTCGGCGAGATGGGATTCAAGGCCGGTGAATACATCGCCAAGCTCCATCCCAAGGGATCTGGCAAGGTGAAGGCGGCCTGGTTCCCGGGGCCCCCGGGCGCGGGGTGGGTTGAGGCCGGCAACAAGGGCTTCGTCGACGCTGTCAAGGACAGCGACATCGAGATCGTCGACACTAAGTACGGCGACACCGGCAAAGAGGTGCAGCTAAAGCTGGTTGAGGACGTGCTCGAAGCCCATCCGGACATCAACTACATCGTCGGCACGTCCCCGACCACCGAGGCGGCCGTGCAGGCGCTCCGCGACCGTGGGCTTGAGGGCAAGGTTAAGGTCTTGGCCTATTACTTCACCCCCGGCGTCTACGAGAACATCAAGGCCGGCAAAGTGTTGGCCGCGCCCACCGACTCCGCGGTGATCCAGGGCCGCATCGCTATTGATCAGGTGGCGCGCATCCTCGAAGGCAAGGACTACGTCAAGCACGTGGGGCCGGCGCTCTACGTGATCGACTCGAACAACATCACCACGTTCGACTATCCGTCCTCGCTCGCACCCGCCGACTTCAAGCCGACCTTCACGGTCGACTGACGGCTGCTGAGTCTCAACGAATGAATGCCGCGGCGCCCGATCACGCCGCGGCATCGGGGGGCAGTTCTCCCGATGCCGCGGAACTCTTGCGATTGACTGGGATCACCAAGCGGTTTCCCGGCGTGGACGCTTTGGTCGGCGTCGACTTTGACCTTCGGGCGGGTGAAGCGCATATTCTCTTCGGCGAGAACGGAGCCGGCAAATCCACGCTCATCTCGATCATCGCCGGTGTCTACAGGCCGAGCGCCGGGCGGATTTTGCTGCGCGGCAAGGAAGTGGAATTCGGCTCGGTCCACGAGGCGCGCGCGAGCGGCATTAGCGCCGTTTTCCAGGAATTCCCTCTCGTCCCGCAGCTAACCGTCGAGGAGAACATGTTCCTCGGCGCCGAACTCACGAACGGGCCCTTCCTCGACAAGGCCGGCCTGCATCGCCGCGCCGTGGAAGTTCTCGACAACCTCGGCTTTCCGCTCAAGGCGAACGGGCGTGTCGCCTATCTGTCGCGGGCCGAGCAGCAGATGGTTGAAATCGCCAAGGCGTTCCGCACCCAGCCTTCGATCCTCATCTTCGACGAACCCACCGCCTCGCTCACCGAGCGCGAAACTGAACGGCTTTTCGCACTCATCGAGCAGGTCAAGAAACAGGGCGTCGGCATCATCTACATTACGCACCGTATGGGCGAGATCCACCGGATCGGCAACCGCATCACGGTGTTGCGCGACGGGCGCAAGATTGCGACCCTCGACGCCAAAACCGCAAGCGACGACCGCCTGATCGAGCTGATGACCGGCCGCGTGATTTCGCAGATCTTTCCGGAGGTGCGCTACCGGCCCGGGCGGCCACTCCTCGACGTGCGCGGGCTCACGCTCGTCGGCGGTGCCGTGCGCAACGTCTCCATCGAGGTACAGGCGGGAGAGATCGCCGGCATTGCCGGTCTCGTCGGTTCCGGCAAGTCCGATGTGGGGCGCGCTTGCTTCGGACTCGAGCCTGTGGCCGGCGGTAAGATCTTGTTCGAGGAAGAGGATGTGACCGGCCTGTCGGTGCGCGACATGCTCGCGCGCGGCGTCTTCTACGTTCCCTCCGACCGGCGCGAAGAGGGACTGATTATGGTGCGCGGTGCGCGGGAGAACATCTCAATCGCTTCGCTCGACCGGCCCGAGTTCTCAGGGCCCCTGTTCCTCAACCGCGGCGCGGAGCGTACGCGGACCCGGCGGCTCGCCGAGCGGGTCGAGCTGAGGCCGCTCAACATGGAACGCGACCTTGAGCACTTCTCCGGCGGAAACCAGCAGAAGGTGATGATCGCCAAGGCCCTGTCGCGCAAAGTCAAGCTGTTCATCTTCGACGAGCCGACGGTCGGCGTCGACGTCGGCACCCGTGTCGCCATCTACGGCTTTATCCGCGATCTTTGCGAGGCCGGGGCGGGCGTGCTGCTCATATCCTCCGACCTGCCCGAGATCCTCCACCTGACCAACCGGACCTATGTCATGTATCGTGGCGAGCTCCGTGCGGAGCTCTCCGGAGCCGACATCACACAGGAGAAGGTGCTGAGCCATTTCTTCGAGAAGGAGGCGGCGTGATGACCGGCCGGCCGGAGAGAGAACAAACCGCCGGACTCCGATCGCTTGCGACCTGGCTCAAGATTTCTTTTGTGCGGCTAGGGGTGCTCCCGTTCCTGCTCCTCATTGCCGTCGTCGTCTTTTCGCTCATGTCGGAACGGTATCTCACGACCAACAACCTGCTAAACGTGGCGCGCCAGTCGACCTATCTGACGATGGTGGCCATGGGGCAGATGCTGGCCTTGCTCACCGGCGGCTTCGACCTTTCGGTCGGAACGATTCTCGCGGTTACCTCGGTCGTCGGCGCGCTTGCCATGTCGAGCCTCTTTGCTGCCTATCCCGACATGGTATGGCTGGCGATCGCCTGTGGCATACTGGCCGGCTTTCTTGCCGGCCTGTCGATCGGCGTGGTGAACGGCGTGGGCGTTGCCTTCTTCAGCGTTTCGCCATTCATGATGACGCTCGGGCTCGCCTCGATCGGCTTCGGCATCGCGCTCTTCCTCACCGGCGGCGTGCCGGTCTATGGCATGCCGCAGCAATTCGGCTCGACCTTTGGCTTCGGCCGCCTACTCGGGCTGCCGGTGCCGATCTATGTTACGGCCGCGTTGGTCGCGGCCATGTACGCGCTGCTCAACTGGACCAGGTTCGGGCGCTATCTCTACGCGGTCGGCGGCAACATCAAGGCCTCCAATCTCTCCGGCATCAACACGAGGAGAACGCTGTTCCTCGCGTATGTGCTGTGCGGGGCGCTCGCGACCGTCGCGGGCCTCACGCTCACGGCCCGGCTCGAAACCGGCGAGGCGAACATCGGCGCCTCCATGCCGCTTGAGTCGATCGCCGCCTGCGTCATCGGCGGGGTGAGCCTGCGCGGCGGCGTAGGGCGGTTGAGCGGGGTCGTGCTCGGCGCCATCTTCATCGGCCTCGTCCAGAACGGCATGAACCTCGCCCGTATCGACTCCTATTTGCAGACCGTTGTCATCGGCATCCTGCTCATTCTCGCCGTCCTGGCGGACCAGCTGCGCCAGCGCGTAATCGCGGAGCTGCGCGACTGATGCCACGGGCTGCCTCCATAGGGCTCGGCTGGCGGTCGAACCAGCTCGCCGCGGCGATCCAGGGGAAGTCGCACAAGATCGGCATCGTCAGCTGCCATTCGCGGTCCCCGGAGCAACGCCGCAAGTTCGCCGAAGCCTTCGGCACCGGCATGCACGACGCCTTCGAGGCGTTGCCCGCCGAGGCGGGGCGCGCCGTGGAGATCGCCGTCTAGGGAGGATGGTCATGACGATAATCAATTGCGACATGGGCGAGGGCTTCGGCCTCTACAAGATGGGCGACGACGAGGCGATCATGCCGCTGATCACGGCCGCCAA
>JANMQB010000035.1:0-2347 GCA_031370155.1 Hyphomicrobiales bacterium
GACGTCACCATCTGCCTGTCCAGCGAAGTCGCCCCCGAAATCCGCGAATTCGAACGCTTCTCGACCACCGTGGCCAATGCCTATGTGCGCCCCCTGATGGCGGGCTATTTGCACCGCTTGCGCGACGATCTGCGGAAGTTGGGCATGACCTGCCCGTTCTTCCTGATGATGTCGGGCGGCGGGCTGACGACGCTCGAAACCGCCATGCGCTTTCCCATCCGCCTGGTGGAGTCGGGCCCGGCCGGCGGCGCCATTCTGGCCAGCCAGATCGCCGCCGAATGCGGGCTCGGCGAAGTGCTGTCCTTCGACATGGGCGGCACCACCGCGAAAATCTGCCTCCTCACCGATGGCGAGCCGGAGCGGGCCCGCAAATTCGAGATCGCCCGCGCCTATCGCGACATGAAGGGCTCAGGCATTCCGCTGCGCGTTCCGGTGATCGAGATGGTGGAGATCGGCGCCGGCGGCGGCTCCATCGCCCGCGTCGACAAGCTGGGTCGTATCACCGTCGGCCCCGACAGTTCCGGCGCGACACCGGGGCCCGTCTGCTACGGCAGGGGCGGAACTGAGCCCGCCGTCACCGATGCCAATCTGGCGCTTGGCAAGATCGATCCCGCCTATTTTGCCGGCGGCAAGATCAGGCTCGACGAAGCGGCCGCGGCAGCCGCGCTCAAGAAAAATATCGGCGACAAGCTCGGCCTCAAGGGCATCTGGCCGGCCGCCGGGGTGACCGAAATCGTCGAGGAGAACATGGCCAATGCGGCGCGGGTTCACGCCATCGAGCGCGGCCGCGATATCTCCGCCTGCACCATGATCGCCTTCGGCGGCGGCGCGCCCTTGCATGCCTGCCACCTCGCCGAGAAAATCGGCGTTACCTCGATCATCGTGCCGAAAGGCGCCGGCGTCGGCTCGGCCATCGGGTTTCTCAGGGCGCCGGTTGCCTATGAGATCACCAAGAGTGCGGTTGTCTCGCTGGAATCCTTCGATGCCGCGCGCATCAACCGCCTGCTCGCGGCCATGCTGCGCGATGCCCGCGCTGTGGTCGAACCGGCGCTTGGCGGTGTGAGGCCCGTGATCCACATCGTCGCCGATTGCCGCTATGTCGGCCAGGGCCATGAAATCCGCGTTGCCGTTCCCGATCGCCAGCTCACCAATGCCGATGGCGCCAAGCTCAAGGCGGCATTCGAGAAACTTTATCAGCAGGTCTATGGCCTGCGCATTCCCAACCAGGAAGCGGAAGCCATTACCTGGTCGGTCACCGTGTCATCGAAACCGGAAAAACCCAAGCGCGCCGCCAAGACCGCAGCCCGCCCCGCGCCCAAACCGCGCAGCAAACGCACCACCTATGATCCGGCCCTCGGCCGCCTCGTCACTGTCCCCGTCTACTGGCGCTTCGACATGGCGCGGGGCTGCGCCATCAAGGGCCCCGCCATCATCGCCGAGGACGAAACCTCGACCATCGTCGGCGCCCATTTCCGCGCCCGCATCGACAGTCTCGGTTACATCGTCATGGAGCGCATGCAGTGACACATCATTACATTTTTTCCTGTCCCATAGGGAGAGGGAGGGGCCCAATGCGGAGCATTGGGAGGGTGAGGGGATACGGTCTTCGAATTCTGGCACACGATCCCCTCATCTTCCCGTCGCCGATGGCGACGGGCCCCTTCTTCTCCCATTGGGAGAAGAGGAGTGACGGAGTAACTCCATGACCGCATCCGCGCTTGCCGCCATCCGTACGCAAGTTATGTGGAACCGGCTGATTTCCGTGGTCGAGGAGCAGGCGCAATCGCTGCTGCGCACCGCCTTCGGCACCATCACCCGCGAGGCGGGCGACCTCTCGGCCGGCGTCTACGACACCAGGGGCCGGATGATCGCCCAGGCGATGACCGGCACGCCCGGCCACGTCAATACCATGGCGACCGCCGTTGCCCATTTCTTCAAGCATTTCCCGCAAGACACCATGCAGCCGGGCGATGTCTACGTCACCAACGATCCCTGGCTCGGCACCGGGCATTTGTTCGACTATGTGATGACCACGCCGGTGTTCCTGGGCAGGAAGCTCGTCGCCTTCTTCGCCTCCACCTGCCATGTCATCGATGTCGGCGGTGTCGGCATGTCGGCCAAGGCCAATTCCTCCTTCGAGGAAGGCACCCTCATTCCGCACCTGAAAATCCGTAAAGCGGGCAGGCTCAACGAGGAACTGCTGTCGATCATCCTCGCCAATTCGCGCAATCCCGTGGAGGTGAAGGGCGATCTTCTTTCCCTGATCAGCGCCAACGACACCGGCGCCCGCCGCCTGATCGGCATGATGGGCGAATTCAAGCTCGCCAACATCGACGCACTCGCCGGG
>JANMQB010000058.1:0-6937 GCA_031370155.1 Hyphomicrobiales bacterium
CCGCCATCGAGGGCTTCAACCGGATACGCCCGCGCCCCGATCTCATTATCGTGGCGCGTGGTGGCGGCTCGCTCGAAGATCTTTGGAGCTTCAACGAGGAAATCGTCGTCCGCGCCGCCTCCGCGAGTGAAATTCCGCTGATTTCCGCCGTCGGCCACGAAACCGATACCACGCTCATCGATTTCGCTGCCGATCTCAGGGCACCCACCCCCAGCGCCGCCGCCGAGCGCGCCGTGCCGGTGCGGAGCGAGCTTCTGGCTCAACTGGCCTCGCTGGCGGCCCGCCATCACCGGGGCTTGCGCCGCCTGATGCAGGAACGCCGCACCCGCGTGCAGTCGGCCGCCCGCGCCCTGCCGAAGCCCGATGAAATCCTGCAACTGACGCGCCAGCGTCATGACACGGCCGCCGCCCGGCTGCCGCGGGCCCTCCTGGCCAATCTGCAGCAGCACCGTGCCCGGCTGGCCGGGATATCGGCCGGCCTGTCGCTGAAACCGCTGCGCCTGGCGATCGGCAACGACCGCAAGACCTTGGCCGCTCTCGAACAGCGTGCCGGCCGGGCCTTGCGCCGTGTCCTCGATTTCAAACGCCAGAGATATGCCGGCAGTGCCAAGCTTCTCGCCTCGCTCTCCTACAAATCCGTGCTGCAACGCGGCTTTGCCCTGGTCCGCGATGCGGCAGACCATCCGGTTCGCACCGCCGCGAACGTCAATCCCGGCGCCCAGCTATCGATCGAATTCGCCGACGGCCGCATCAAGGTCCGCGAAGGCGGCGGGCCGAAGCAGGGCTCGCTCTTCTAAATTTGGCCCATCCGCGCTATTTAAGGGACATGAACTTCCTCGATCCCATCCTGCCGCAGAGCCGCGAGGCGAAGCTGCGTTATCTCGACGCCGACTATCAGGTGCTGCGCGAGGGTGAGTTCGTACGCTGCGCGGTGACGGGCGAGCCCATTCCGCTCGACGAATTGCGCTACTGGAATGTGGCGCGGCAGGAAGCCTATCGCTCGGCGGCGGTGGCCTTCGAGGAATTTCTCAGGCGCCGCGGCTAGAAGATGGGCGGAATTGCGTCGACCAATCGGTCCTTGTAGTGCCAAGCATAGTCTTGGAACAGGACGACTACGTTGGCGAAGATCAACAGGCCCTGGACCGTCATGGCCGTCTGGGCCCGCAGGCTGCGGGCGCCGCGGGCGCGCCGCATGATGAAGACCACGAAGAAGATCGTGTTGACCACCAGCAACTGCACGGCGAGCGGCGGCTGGCCCTCGGCGAAGAAGGCATAGAGTTCGCCCCATCGGGCTTGGTAAAATAGATCCAGCATGCCTCAAGCCGCACTCGCCGCGCGGCCTCCATTTGCCTCCCGAACTTAAATCTATGGGCGGAATGGTTAACTTTCGGTTGCATCGGGGGCTAAGACTGGAATCACTTTACCGGTGCGCGTATAAGCCCGGTCCCCTATGATAAGTCCCGGGATTTGCGTGGCCCGCCGGCGGCGTTCGGAGTAGCGATGATGTTAACCAACTGGACACCTGACAGCTGGCGCCAGTTCCCGGTGGTGCAGGTGCCCGATTATGACGACAAGGCAAAGTTGGCCGTGGTCGAGAAACAGCTCGCCGGCTTTCCGCCGCTGGTCTTTGCCGGCGAGGCGCGCAAGCTCAAGCGCAAGCTCGCCCGCGTCGCCGAAGGCAAGGGTTTCCTGCTCCAGGGCGGCGACTGCGCCGAAAGCTTCGCCGAACATTCCGCCGACAACATCCGCGACTTCTTCCGCGTCTTCCTGCAGATGTCGGTGGTCTTGACCTTCGCCGGCGGCCAGCCGGTGGTCAAGGTGGGCCGCATCGCCGGCCAGTTCGCCAAGCCGCGCTCGGCCGCCACCGAGACGATCGGCGGGGTCGAATATCCGATCTATCGCGGCGACATCATCAACGACCCGGAAGCAACGCTGGAGGGCCGCAGGCCCGATCCGGAACGCCAGATCATGGCCTACCGCCAGTCGGCGGCGACCCTCAACCTGTTGCGCGCCTTCGCGCAAGGCGGCTACGCCAATCTCGAGCATGTCCACAAATGGACGCTCGGCTTTCTCAAGGATTCACCCGCTTTCGAGCGCTATCAGGAATTGTCCGACCGCATCACCGAGGCACTGGGCTTCATGCGCGCCTGCGGCATCAATGCCGATACGGCGCCGCAGTTGCGCACTACCGATTTCTTCACCAGTCACGAGGCGCTGCTGCTCGGCTATGAGCAGGCGATGACCCGCGTCGATTCGACCAGCGGCGACTGGTACGCCACCTCCGGCCACATGCTGTGGGTGGGCGACCGCACCCGCCAGGCCGGCCACGCCCATATTGAGTTCTGCCGCGGCATCAAGAATCCGATCGGACTGAAATGCGGCCCCGCGCTCAAGGCCGACGAATTGCTGCGCCTGATCGACATTCTCAACCCCGCCAACGAGCCGGGCCGCTTGACGCTCATCGGCCGCTTCGGCGCCGACAAGGTGGAAAAACATCTCCCCGAATTGATCCGCGCGGTGAAACGCGAAGGCAGACTCGTCGTCTGGTCATGCGATCCCATGCACGGCAACACCATCCAGGCGACGTCGGGCTACAAGACCCGGCCCTTCGATGCGATCCTCGCCGAGATGCGCCGCTTCATGGCCATCCATCAATATGAGGGAACCCACGCCGGCGGCATCCATGTCGAGATGACCGGCAAGGATGTCACCGAATGCACCGGCGGCATGCGGGCGCTGCGCGATGAGGATCTGAACGACCGCTACCACACCTTCTGCGATCCGCGCCTCAATGCCGCCCAGGCGCTGGAACTCTCCTTCCTCGTCGCCGAGGAGCTCAAGAAGGAGCTGGCCGCGCGGCCGCGCAGCGGCGACGACGACGAAACCGCCGAAGCGGCGGAGTAACCAACGGCCTGCGGCGGGACAGGAGCGCCTCCGGCTATTGCGGCAGTCTGGCGGGCTCAGCCGTCTTTCCCGGCCGGTAGCGCTTGACCTTGATTGCCGCCTTGCGGGCTTGCGCCGCGGCGATATCGAAGGCCGTCTGCATTCTGAGCAGGGTATCCATCCTGACGCCGAAGGCCTTTTCCACCCGGATCGCCATGTCGGAAGAAAGCGACGACCGGGCATTGAGGAGTGCTGAAAGGGCGGGCCGCGTGACCCCGAGAATCCGCGCCGCCTCCGTCACCGGCAGCGCCAGTGGCTCGAGTATCTCCATCTTGATGAACCGTCCGGGATGGGAAGGCCGCAACATCTGAACCATGGTCAACTCCTAATGATAATCCTCGAAGTCGAGATCGGCGATTTCGTTTTCGGCCGCATCGATCCGGAAGGTGATCCGCCAATTGTGAGTGGCCGTTAAACTCCAGGTGCCCTTGCGATTCCCGGCCATGATGTGCGGCCGCCAGGATGGTATCGATCGGACTTCGTCGACGCCGGTCATTTCCTGCAGGAACGAAACGATGTTGCCGATTTTCTCCACCGCCGCCGGATGGAGCCCGGACCGGTCGTCCTTTTCGATGAACCGCCGCAGGCTCTTGTGGACGACGTTCCGGATTCTCATACCGACAATTTAGAGGCGTGATCGTAGCGTGTCAAGTTACGCATTACACGAACCGGTTCACGACCCCGCCTGAAGCGGTTCCGGATCGGCATCGCCGATTGACGCGCCGCCGCACGGACTTCTAAACCTCATGGCAACCCTGCGGTGGGCGCGGACTTGACGAATTGGCCGGCTTCGCTCATGGTGCGCCGCCATGAAATCCGCGCCCCACCATGCCGTTAACTTTTGCGGCATTATTATTTGCAGCTAGCCGAATATCGCTGGCAGGGCGCCGCTTGACTTGAATTCAGCTGAAGCGATCCCCGGGCCGGCAAGCCCTGAGAGAGCTTATGCCTTTGAAACTCTACAACACGCTGACCCGCCGGAAGGAGGACTTCATCCCCCTCGATCCGCAGAAGCAGAACGTGCGCGTGTATGTGTGCGGGCCGACGGTTTACGACCATGCCCATATCGGCAATGCCCGGCCGGTCATCGTCTTCGACGTGCTGTTCCGGCTGCTTCGTCATCTTGCCAAGCAGGGCGTTTGGGACGGAGGCAAGGGCGAGACCCGCGTAACTTATGTCCGCAACATCACCGACGTCGACGACAAGATCAATGCGCGGGCCCGCGAGGAGGGTGTGCCGATCCGCGATCTGACCGAGCGCACGGCGAAGCAGTTCCATGAGGATATCGCGGCCCTCGGCGTGCTGCCGCCAACTCATGAACCGCGGGCGACCGAATACATCGGTCCGATGATTGAGTTGATCGAGCGGCTGATCGCCAAGGGCCACGCCTATGCGGCCGATGGCCATGTGCTGTTCGACGTGACATCGACGAAGGATTACGGCCGCCTGTCGCGGCGCTCCCTCGACGAGTTGATTGCCGGCGCCCGCGTCGAGGTGGCACCCTACAAGAAGGGCGACATGGATTTCGTGCTGTGGAAGCCCTCGGACAAGGACACGCCGGGCTGGGACAGCCCGTGGGGGCGCGGGCGGCCGGGCTGGCACATCGAATGCTCGGCAATGAGCTGGAAACTTCTGGGCGAGACCTTCGACATCCACGGCGGCGGCATCGATCTGGTCTTCCCCCACCATGAAAATGAACTGGCCCAGAACCGCTGCGTCTTCGGCCACAACATCATGGCCAATGTCTGGATGCACAACGGCTTCCTGCAGGTGGAGGGACAGAAAATGTCCAAGAGCCTGGGGAATTTCGTGACGATCAATGAGTTACTGAATACAGAGAAGTTTGGGGGACGAAGGTGGCACGGCGAAGTATTGCGAACTGCAATGCTACTCACCCACTATCGGCAACCGCTGGATTTTTCCATCTCATCCCTTGAAGAAGCCGGCAATATGCTTCGGCGCTGGCGGCGATGGGTCGGCAATTATCACGATCTGACTCCAAGGATCCCGGAGTCGGTTGTTCAAGCCTTGAAAGACGATCTCAATACACCGGCTGCTTTCAGGAGAATCAGCGAATTGTCCACAATTGCGTCGGGAGCTTTTTTTGGTGGCGGAGAAGAACCAGTCTTGCCGACCAATGCAGCCCGGCGTGAGGCAGCCGCGGGCTTGCTGGGAAGCTGCGCCATTCTTGGTATTGATCTGACTGTTGCGGTAGATGAACTACGGATTGCAGCACTAATCGCCGCCCGCCTCGCAGCCCGCAAGGCGAAGAATTGGGCCGAGAGCGACCGCATCCGCGATGAACTCGCCGCCATGGGCATCGCCATCAAGGACAACAAGGACGGCACCACCACATGGGAGGTCAAGCGATGACGAAGGCCCCTCATCCGGCGCTTCGCGCCACCTTCTCCCGCAAGGGGAGAAGGGATTCGACTGAAGACTCTCCCGCTTCCCCTTCCCCCCTTGCGGGGGAAGGTGGACGCGCGCAAGCGCGGCCGGATGAGGGGCCTTCGCGCCGCTTCGTCCGCACCCTCAGGAAAAACATGACCGATGCCGAGCGCCGGCTGTGGTCGGTGCTGCGCGGGCGGCGCTTCGACGATTATAAATTCCGCCGCCAAGTGACGGTCGGAAAGTATGTCGCGGACTTCATGTGCTATGAGCAGCGGCTGATCGTCGAGGTGGATGGCAGCCAGCATGACGAGCGGGCCCGCGACAAGGTGCGCGATGCCTGGCTTGCCTCGCAGGGCTTTCGGGTGCTGCGGCTGTGGAACCGCGATGTGCTGCTCGACACCGACGGCGCGTTGTTGTCGATATTGGCGGCGCTGAAAGAGCCCCCTCATCCGTCAGGCGCTGCGCGCCTGCCACCTTCTCCCGCAAGGGGAGAAGGGCGAAAAACAAGAGCCGCACAATGACCCGCGAACGCCTCTATCTTTTCGACACCACGCTGCGCGACGGGCAGCAGACGCCGGGGATCGATTTTTCCCTCGACGACAAGCTGGTGGTGATCGACATGCTCGACAGCCTCGGCATCGATTATATCGAGGGCGGCTATCCGGGCGGCAATCCGACCGATACGGCGCTGTTTGCCGAGGCGCGTCCGATGCGCGCGGCGTTCACCGCCTTCGGCATGGTCAAGCGGGCCGGGCGCTCGGTCTCCAACGATGCGGGGCTTCAGCAACTGTTGCAGGCGAAATCGAAGGCCATCTGCTTTGTCGCCAAGTCCTGGGACTATCATGTGCGCGTGGCGCTGGGCTGCACCAACGAGGAAAATCTCGACTCGATCCGCCAGTCGATCGAAGCGGCGAAGGCGGCGGGCAAGGAAGTGCTGCTCGACTGCGAGCATTTCTTCGACGGCTACAAGGCCAACCCGGAATACGCGCTCGCCTGCGCCAAGACCGCCCATGCGGCGGGGGCGCGCTGGGTGGTGCTGTGCGACACCAATGGCGGAACCTTGCCCGCCGAGGTGGCCGACATCGTCCGTACCGTGACGAAATCGGTGCCGGGGTCCCATCTCGGCATCCACGCCCATGACGACACCGGCCAGGCGGTGGCCAATTCTCTGGCCGCCGTCGATGCCGGAGTGCGCCACATCCAGGGAACCTTGAACGGCATCGGCGAGCGCTGCGGCAACGCCAATCTGGTTTCGATCGTCCCGACGCTGATCCTCAAGGGGGCCTACCGCGACCGTTTTGAAACCGGTGTCGGCAAGGCGCGCCTCAAGGAACTCGCCCATGTCTCGCGCGCCTTCGACGAGTTGCTCAACCGCGCCCCCAACGCCCAGGCCCCCTATGTCGGCAAGAGCGCCTTCGCCACCAAGGCCGGCATCCATGCCTCGGCCATCGTCAAGGAGCCCGAGACCTATGAGCATGTGCCACCGGAGACGGTGGGCAACCGCCGCCGCATGCTGGTTTCCGATCAGTCGGGAAAATCCAATATCCTGGCCGAGCTTGAGCGCATCGGTCTGGCAGTGAGGAATGACGATCCCCGCCTCGAT
>JANMQB010000064.1:0-5410 GCA_031370155.1 Hyphomicrobiales bacterium
AAATCGTGTCAAAGCTGGACCTGACAGTGCTGCGCGGCGACCGGCTCGGCATCGTCGGCCCCAACGGCGCGGGCAAGACCACCCTCATCAAGCTGCTGACCGGAAAACTTGCTCCCGACAGCGGCACGATCCGGCTCGGCACCAATCTGCAAATCGTGGCGCTCGACCAGAGCCGGCAGAGCCTCGATCCCGATGCCACGTTGGCCCACGTGATCACCGCTGGGCGCGGCGAAACCGTCACCATCAATGGCGAGACCCGCCATGTGGTGAGCTACATGAAGGACTTTCTCTTCAAGCCCGAGCAGGCGCGCACGCCCGTCTCGGTGCTTTCGGGCGGCGAACGGGGCCGGCTCATCCTGGCGCGCGAACTGGCCAAGCCCTCCAATCTTCTGGTGCTCGACGAGCCCACCAACGATCTCGATCTCGAAACCCTCGATCTCCTCCAGGAAATGCTCGGCGACTATCGCGGCACCATCCTGCTGGTCAGCCACGACCGCGATTTTCTCGACCGGGTCGCCACATCCATACTGATGGCGGAGAGCGGCGGCCGATGGACAGAATATGCGGGCGGCTATTCCGACATGGTGGCGCAGCGCGGCGCCGGCGTTGCGGCGCGCAAACCCCCGCCACAACCGCCGCCGCCAGCCGCGGTGTCCGCCCCGAAGCCCGCAGCACAGCCAAAGCGCAAGCTGTCCTTCAGGGAGACGCACGCACTTGCAACCCTGCCCGCACGGCTCGACAAGATTCATGCGGAAATAATCGTACTCGAATCGCAGCTTGCCGATCAAACGATGTTCGCGCGCGATGCCAAGGCGTTTGCGGCCGCCGCCTTGCGGCTCGGCGCGGCGCGTGATGAGCTTGCTGCCGCCGAACACCAGTGGCTGGAACTGGAAATGCTGCGCGAAGAGCTGGAAAAGGCCTGAAGCTACCAGCCGGAGCCGCCGCCACCGCCGCCGCCGCCGCCCGACGAGCCGCCGCCGCCCGAGCCGGAACTCGATCCCGGCGCCGTCGACGCCGAAGCAGCACTCGATGCGAGGCTTGATCCCAGGCTGTCGGTAAAGCCTCCGGTGCGGCCCGCGTCCCAGTTGCTGCCCGAATACCACACGGGCGCCGTAGCGCCCGCCACCGCCGCGGCCGCCAGCACGGCGGCGAATTTGGCGTTCCATTCATTCTCGCAATCGAGCGCCAGCGCATAGGGCAGATAGCGTTCGAAGAGTTCCGGCGTCTTTTCCGGCGGGTGCAGAATTTTCAGGCGTTCCTCCTCCGCCGTCGTCATGTACATGCGGAAGCCTTCAAGCTGATCGAGCAGCTTGCGGCCGGGAACCGTCGGCGCGCGCAAGAGATGGAAGAAGACGAGATTGACGATGCCGAGCAGCACCGCCGCTGCGATCAACATATAGAGGCCGGACGAGCCATCGCCGCCGAAGAGAATGGCGGCGGGTGCCGCAACACCGCCGATCATGAAGGGGATAAAGAAAAACATGGCCATGAGCGAGCCGAGCTTGCGCAAGACGCCGCGCGCGGTGAACAGACCCTTGATGGCGCCCCAGGCGACGGTGAGGATGACGCCCCACCAGATCGACGACCAGCCGGCGGCGAAGAGGCCGCGGATGCGATCCTCCAGCGGCAGGAACAGGGCGGCAATCACCAGCCCCGCGGCCGAGACGGCGGCGCCGGTCCAGAACCAGCCGAGATTGCGCAGGAAGACCGAACCCTCATATTCATCCTTGAGCGCCTTTTCCAGCACGGCGCGCATTGCCTGCACCTTCAAATGATTGGATTTCTCCAGCCGGGTGGTGCCGCCCGGCAGTCCGCCGTAAAACGTCTGCTCGGCCCGCGTCAGGGCTTGGCCCTGGTCGGTTTTCTTCTCGATGGCGAAATCGCCGTCGTCGTCGATGATCTTCACCCTGCCCTTGACGGCGAGACCGACGAGAGCGGCGGCAAAGCCCCGGCTGTCGAATTTCTGCTTCCAGATGAAGCGCGAGCCCGCCGCACCCAGGCCCGGCGGCGGCGCGAACAGCGGTATGATCGTGCCCTGCGGCGGATCGCGGCCGACTTTTTTCCAGGCATAAATGTAGTAAACGAGAACCAGCAGTATGCTGACGATAAGTGCCAACATTCCGGCATTGTCGGAAGCGAACCACCAGCGCTGCTCGGTCTCGGTGGGTGCCGCGATGATGCCCTTCTGCCAGGCGACCGCGACGGTTAAACCCTCGTTAGGCGCCAGCCGCGCCGTCGTCTCGGCCCGGTATTCGGATCCTTGAGCTGTTATAACGCGGAAATCGCGGCCGGAAGCGCCCTGCGGCCCGGTATAGGCGGCGTGCTGTTTAATCTCCGCACCCGGTGGCAAGTGCACTATGGCCACCGCCTTGTCGATGGCGAAGTTCCAGCCATTGCCGGTGGCGTTCCAGTAAAGCTCGTCGAAATCCGCGAAGAAGCCGAGTTGCCGTGTGGTGCGATAGACGATCTCGTAAGCGTGCGGGCCGCGCGACAGGAACACATCGGCATCGCCGATCCTGATGCGCTTGCCGTTGGAAATCGATTCGACCGCATAGGGTTCGCCGCGCCCGTCGCGCGACACCGAGACGACTTCGAAGCCCACCACCACGCGGGTGCCGCGGCGGTCTTTGTAGACGGTGGGAAAATCGCGCAGGATGCCGCGCTTGATCTCAAAACCTTCTGCCACCACTTCAATCGTCTCGCGTACGGTGAGCGAGGCGTCGGTGCTGACGGTGACATCGCTGACGAAGCGCTGGATACGCTCCTCGGCCACGGCCGAAACGGCGAGCGCTACCAGAAAACCAAGGCCGAGCAGCAATGCGCGCATGGCGCGGGCCGTCATTTCTTGAAATCGACCTTCGGCACCTCGCGGGCCGACGCGTCGCCGATCTCGAAGAACTCCGCCTTGGCGAACTTGAAGAAATCGGCGATGAAGTTGGTGGGGAAGGATTCGATCATGGTATTGAGATTGCGCACCGCGCCATTGTAATAGCGGCGCGACAGCTGGATTTCGTCCTCGACGGCCGCCAGCTTGTCCTGAAGGTCGCGGAAATTGGCATCCGCCTTGAGTTGCGGATAGGCCTCGGCGATGGCGAAGAGCCGGCCGAGCGCGGCACTCATCGCCTGCCCTACCACCGATTGCTCGCCGACCGAGCCGCCGGCGATGCTCTTGGCGCGCAGATCGGCGATGTCGCGGAACAGCTTGTCCTCATGCGCCGCATAGCCCTTGACCGTCTCGATGAGATTGGGAATGAGATCGGCGCGGCGGCGCAATTGCACGTCGATGCCACTCCAGCCCTCGGCGGTGAGGTTCTTGTTCCTGACCAGCGCGTTATAGGCATAGACGAGATAGGCAACGATGATCGCGATGAGGCCGAGAAGGCCGTAGCCGAGCGACATGTGAGGACTCCCCCGAGTGGCCAATGGGGTTGCGAGTATCTTGTGCTTTGCCCCGGCAATCAAGCGGAGATGCGATGTGGCACAGTCTGCTAGATTCGCCGCGGCAGTCGATTCCCATCATGACTTGGAGGCAACAGCTCCCATGAGTTCAGCACTTCTTGGCATCATTGCCGCAGTCTGCTGGGGCGTTCACGATCTCCTTGCCGGCATCGCCAGCCGCGCCATCGGTCAGATGCGCACGACTGTTGCCGTAACCGTCTTCGGCTTCATTGCCATAACGGCGTGGCTTGCGCTGCGGGACGGCCTGCCCGCCTTCGAGACCGATACGGGCTGGATCGCATTGCTGTCGGGAGCGGGGATCGCACTGGCCACACTCTGGCTCTTTGCGGCGATGGCGAACGGCCCGCTGTCGCTGGCGCTGCCGGTCGTCATGACCTATCCCGCGACTTCGCTGGCGCTGGCGGCGATCGCCGGACGCCCGCCAACCGCCGTGCAAGTCTTTCTGGCGCTCGTCATCATCGCCGGCGTGGTGGCCGTGGCAATATCCGGCGCGAAGGATGGCGAGGGCCGCGGCGGAACGCGCACCTGCATCGGCTACGCGCTCCTGTCGCATGTGAGCTTCGCCATCGCCAATGCTCTCGGCCAGCATGCCGCGGCGATCATCGGCGCGGCCGCTGCAACCTGGCTGTCGCGCCTCGGCGGCATGGCGTTGATCCTGCCGATCTTCGTGTTCGGCGGGGGCTCAAGGACCGTGCCGTCCCGATGGCTGCCGGTGCTGGCGCTGATGGGGGTGCTCGATGTGCTGGCGCTGCTGCTCATCAACCATGCGGGCACGTTGCCCTATCCGGAAATCGCCATTGTCGGAGCTTCAAGTGCTGTGGTCATCACCGTCATCATGGCGCAGATGTTTCTCGCCGAGCGTATTCGGCCCCTGCGCTGGGCGGGAATCGCCGCGGCCGCCGGCGGTGTCGCCCTGCTCGCCGTCTACATGTGATGTCACTCCGCCGCCGCCGATTGTGCCGCGTTGGTGAAGGGCCGGTCGTGCAGCTAGGATGGAATGCGGGCGCGGGTCTCCGCCACCAAAGCGAGATCGATGTCGGCCACCACGATGCCTTCGCCATCGCCGCCGTCGGCCAGAACCCGGCCCCAGGGATCGACGATCAGCGAATGGCCGAAGCATTGGGCGCCGCCGGACAGCGTGCCATATTGGCAGGGGGCAATCACATAGGCGCCGTTCTCGATGGCGCGGGCGCGATTGAGCACATGCCAATGGGCCTCGCCGGTCATCCTGGTGAAGGCGGCGGGGATCGCCAGCAGGGCGGCGCCGGCCTGGGCATAGGTGCGGTAGAGTGCGGCGAAACGCAGATCATAGCAGATCGAGAGGCCTATCGTTGCGGCGCCGCAGGGGCTGAGGACGGCATCGCTGCCGGGAGCGATCGTCGCCGACTCGCGATAAGTCTTGCCGTCGCCGAGATTGACGTCGAAGAGATGGATCTTGTCATAGCGCGCAACGATGCGGCCGTCGGGCGCCAGCATCAGCGAGCGGTTGTTGATGCGCCCGTCCGGCGTCTTGACGCCGATGGACCCGATGAGAATCCAGGCGCCGTGCCTGCGGGCCAGCGCCGCCATGGCCGGTATGACCGGATGCTCTGCTTCGGGCACCGCATAGGGCAGCATCGTGCCGTCCCTGGTGTCGAGGCCGGCGCAATATTCCGGCGTGGCGATTAAGGTCGCGCCTTCCGCGGCCGCCCGGCCAATCAGCCGGCTGAGCACGGCGATGTCATGATGGACATCGGGTGTCGCGCAATTCTGGATGCAGGCGGCTTTGAATGTCATCGTCTCAGTTTAGCGCGGCGCGGCGGCAATTGGCCAGAGGCATCCGCCTCATCGAAGAAAGCGCGGATCACATGCAGCCCGGCGCGGGCCTTGAGGCAGAGGAGCCATTCCTCCATGACGGCGCTCCAGTCGCGGATCAAGTAGGTCCTGAGTCGTTGGTCGGGAACGAGTTCGC
>JANMQB010000095.1:0-8073 GCA_031370155.1 Hyphomicrobiales bacterium
GGCAGATTTGAAGCTCCGCGCGCCGAGCCAGACCCCGGCGAAGAGGGCGGGCAGGAAGATCAAGGCACGGAAGAATGCGGCCCCGGTGATGAGGCTTTCGCGCGACAGGAAGGCGATGCCGACGAGGTCGGTGAGAAAGAAATAGGCAACAAGCGAAGCGCGGCCTGCAACGCTTCCAGCTGGCGACGCAAAATAAAAAAGGATGACAGGTGGTCCGCCGATGCCAAAGGCACCATTGGCCAGCCCCGCCGCGGCGCCGACGCCTGCAGCCGCCACTTTACTGGGCATGGACTTGAGGGCAAAGCCCCGCCAGAGCAGCAGTGCGGCAATCAGCACGAAGACGGCAAGCGCCACCTGCATTGGGGCTGCAGGGACATTGGCCAGAAGATAGACGCCGACGGGTGTTCCCAACACTGTGCCAATGACGAGCGGCCTCAGCGACCGCCAATGGATGTCGCGCCACAGTCCCGGAAGCAGATGGGCGCTTGCGGCGATCTCAAGGAGAAATATCGATGGCACCACCTCCGCCGGACTGAAGATCAGCGACAGCGAGGTAATCGCCAGAAGTGAAAACCCGAATCCGGAGTAACCGCGCACGATCGCGGCAAGGAAAACGAAGGCTGCCGCGAGCGCCAGTGAAGCGGCGGTGGCGGCGTCAGTAACCAGCGAAGCACCGGTCGAGTGCATCCCCGACGACAGCCACGTCCTGTTCGGTGATGCACATCGGCGGCACCATCCGCAGGATGTTGCGGTCAGCGCCGGACTTGCTCATGACCAGGCCGTGCTCGCGGGTGCGCTCGAAAATCTCGGCCGTTTCCTTGATGGCTGGGGTCTTGCTCTTTCGGTCCGCAACCAGTTCGACGGCGAGCATCAGGCCGTGACTGCGCACATCGCCGATGATCTCGTATTTTTGGTGCAGGCGGTCGAGCAGCTTGCGGAACAGGGCGCCGACCTTCTTCGAATTCTGCTGCAGCTTCTCCTCGTCGATCACTTGCAGTACGGCGCGGCCCGCGGCACAGGCCATGGGGCTCGCGCCATAGGTGTTGAAGAAGAATTTCTTCGCGAGCGATTCGGCGACTTCCTTGCGGGCGACGACGGCGCCCAGCGGAAAGCCGTTGCCGATGCCCTTTGCCATGACTACGATCTCCGGCAGCACCTCATGATCCTCGAAGGCCCAGAAATTGTCGCCGGTGCGGCCGAAGCCCGACTGCACCTCGTCAACGATGCAGACGCCGCCGCAGGCGCGGACCTTCTCGACTGCGGACTTGAGATAGCCCTTGGGCAGTTCCACGATGCCACCATAGCCCTGGATGGGCTCGACGATGAGGCCTGCGAGTGTGCCCGGCGTTGAATACTGGATGGTGCGGTCGATCTCGGCCAGGTAAGCTTGGGTATCGTTGCCAAAGATGCCGTGATAGGGGTCCGGATTGGCGATGTGGTGAATGCCGCCGAGCAGCGGAATATTGTGGCGGAAGCCGCTGATGCCGGTGAGCGACTGGGCCCCGATGGTGGCGCCGTGATAGGCATTGCGGAGTGCCAGCATGTCGATGTTACCGGTGAAGGTCTGGGCCATCACCAGGGCCAGATCGACGGCCTCGGCGCCGCTGCTGGTGAAATGCACCACCCACTCGCAGCCTTTGGGCATGCGCGCCACCAGTTCCTCGGCGAAGTGGGCGGGCACCGGGTGATAGAACATTGTGGTGCAGTGCTGGAGCTGCCGGATCTGCTCCTCGACGGCGCGGGTCACCGTGGGATGGGCGTGGCCGACCGAGATGCAGACATTCATGCCAAGGAGATCGAGATATTTCTTGCCCGTCTCGTCCCAAAGATATTGCCGCTCGCCCCTGGCGAAGATCAGCGGCGTGCGATAAGGCACGAAAGCGCGCTGGGAGGCGGCATAATATTTCTCCCGGCGGGACACGATGCCTTGGGTCGACCAGTCGATCACGGTCTCGGCCATGCTTTGCCATCCCGATATGCTGCCCGGCAGTTCAGGGCAAGAAGGGGCGGGAGGGTAGCACCAGATGCAAGGATCGTCCGAGCCAGGTAAATGGGCCCGGCAGGACCGGGCCCTCTTCGTGGTCAGTGGTGGATCGAGGCCGCGTGGGAAGGCTCGGGCTCTATAAGCCCGATCAGGGCGCCGGCCGAATCAGTGACGACCGCGAGCTTGCCAACCCCCGGCACGCGCGTTGCCGGCCGCATGATTTCACCCCCGGCCTTGGCCGTCTCGGTCTCGGCCCGGTCGATATCGGCGACCGACATGTAGGTCATCCAGTGCGACGGAATGCCGGAATAATCCGGTTCCGTGAGTTCGAAAACCCCGCCCACCGGCCGTCCGTCCTTGCGGGCGATCCAATAGGCGGCGCCGTCGGGCAGGGCGGCCGGCTCAAATTGCCAGCCAAGGGTGCGGCCATAGAAGGCGAGTGCGATATCCGGTTCCCAGGTGTTGAGTTCGTGCCACCAGGTCCTGAGCGGCATGGTCATCGTGTGATTCTCCCTCTCGCTTGGGTTGATCGATGCTCCCTGTCGCCGCGGGGGAGAAGTTGATGGGCCGGCGGGGCGAAGGTGTGGCCGATTTTGGGCGAATTGGGGCGATGGCAAAGCCCCGGGGCCAGGTACCTAGTCGGACATTCGTTGCCAAAGTTCAAAGGTCGCCACTTGCTTGACACGCCGGTAGTTCGCCCAGATTTCATTGAACTCAGGGTAGGCGCCAAACAACTGCAGGTAGGGTATGGTTTTTCCTTTGAGGGTCGGAGTCTCGGATCGCCCGTCGACGATGACAAAGTCTGGAGACATATCCTTGAGGTCGCGCGCCACGATCTCGGCCGCCATCCTGATGAGTTCCTGCCGAGTGACCGCATCAAGTTCGGCGGTCGAAACTGCCGGCATCATCCACAGGCTCGGGAAACTGCTGCCCCATTCGATGTCATTGTTATAGATATAGGGAAACGGGACTCCGAGATCGTGAGTAATCGCCATGATCCGGCGTGGTTTATAGCCATCGAGAATTAGCGCAAGATTTTGCCGCCAGATCGTTTGCTGGGAAATCCATTGCACGTGGTTCGCGACAATAAAAACAAGGCCGGCTATCCATACCGCAGCCAATGGACCACGTGCGCTATTTTGGCGGAACAAACAAATCGTCACATAGAATAATGCCGCGAGGGTAAAAGCGTATGCCGGATAAGCCTGATAATACCAGCCCTTGGCTTGCACTAGGTAGGCGGCGAGGCTTCCGGTCGCGGCAAGCACCAGGACGAGGGCAATGGCATTGGGCATTTGGTGCCTGCGCAGCACATTTGCCGAGTACAGCAGGCCGGCAAGACCCATCACGAATTGCGGGCTGGCCAATTGCCCCAAGAGGGGATTGCCGTAGGCGCCATAAGTGAGCCTTAACAGCGGAACGATCTTTGTCAGGTAGTCCGGCGTAAGCCAGCCGACGAGCCCGGGGTATAAGACGGCGGGCAATACCACGGCGATGGTTTCGGCACGGACGAAGTTTCTCCATCGTCCGCCAAGATAGAGCGCGCCGAGTTCGATTGTGGCGGGCACCAGAAAGAGGTGTGGCTTGAGCGCCAGGCCCACTCCGGCGGCAAGCCCTGCAGCGGCCGCGGCAACCCGGCCGGGCGAGGCGCCGCCCCACCTGAGGGCGCAAACGACAAGATACGGACAAGCCAATATGGCCGCGAAATGCTCACGTTGGCCGAAGGCCTGATTGGGAAGTATCAGCAGTGCCAGGAACAATGCGGTCATCAGATCTCTAGCACTGGTCCTCGGCTGCCCCGCGGCGACGCAAAGCTGGCGGCAAGACAGAATCGAGCCCCAAGCCAGCAACAGAACATAGGCAATGAACAGATGATGTGAGGAAACGGCGAACTGCTTGGCCAGGTAGACCGGCGGGATAGTCACCAGGAAAATCAACGGCGGATTGGTTTCCAGGATGTCCCGATAGGGCCATGCCCCATCCAGTATCCGCCCGGTTGCGACAATCAGATAAGAAACGTCGCTCCACAGCGAGTTGCTCGCGTACCAAACATAGGTTACGACCGATAAGACAAACAGGGCAACGAGATGCAGCCCCGTGCCTGTGTCGAAAGCCTCTGTGCTGCCCGGACGAGCAGTATTGGATTTGGAGATCGTCATTTCATGTCAGCCACGCCCGCTTTGTCCCAACGTTAACCGGTAGATCTTTAGAACCTAGGCGCAAAAGCTTAGTGAAATCGCAACACTGCTCCCACCGTCATTTAGCCTCGTGGCTGCAATCGTCCGCGCCTGTGATTCGAAACCGGGAAACCGCCTTTGTTGCAGCGCATTGCGGTTTCCCGTCAGAATGCGGAAAATTGCCCAATGCCCCGTCAAACCGCTGAAATTTTGCGCATTCCGGGGGTTGACGCGCTGCATCGCCCCCTGTAGAACCCGGCTCGCTTTCAAGCGGCAGGCAGTCGGTGCTTCGCGCACCGAAACGCTGGCAGGAAAGCAAGACGACACATTCAAGGTCACGACCTCATGGCCCTGCCGGCCACGCGGTCCTCTGGTTTTGGAGCACGGCACGATCCAGGAACCCGGATCGCGCCAGTGCTCTCGTTCATGTTCATACGGGTTCGATTGGTTTCGCGAAGGTTAAAGACAAGTCCACATGCCGACGATCAACCAGCTCATCCGCAAGCCGCGCGTCGCACCGACCTACCGCAACAAGGTGCCGGCGATGCAGTCCTGCCCGCAAAAGCGCGGCGTCTGCACGCGCGTCTATACCACCACGCCGAAGAAGCCGAACTCGGCGCTGCGCAAAGTCGCCAAGGTGCGTCTCACCAACGGTTTCGAAGTGGTGAGCTACATTCCGGGCGAGGGCCACAATCTGCAGGAGCACTCGGTGGTCATGATCCGCGGCGGCCGCGTCAAGGATCTTCCCGGCGTCCGCTATCACATCATCCGCGGCATTCTCGATACGCAAGGCGTCGTCAAGCGCCGCCAACGCCGGTCCAAATACGGCGCCAAGCGTCCGAAGTAAGAGCGGGGAGGGCTTAAGTCACATGTCACGTCGTCACCGCGCTGAAAAACGCGAGATCAACCCGGATCCGAAATTCGGCGACCTCGTCGTCTCAAAATTCATGAACAACCTGATGTATGAGGGCAAGAAGTCGGTCGCCGAAGGCATCGTCTATGGCGCCATGGAGAAGATCCAGACCAAGGCCAAGCAGGACCCTCTGCAGGTTTTCCACGACGCACTCAACAATGTTGCCCCGGCTATAGAAGTGCGTTCCCGCCGCGTCGGCGGCGCCACCTACCAGGTGCCGGTTGAAGTGCGCATCGAGCGCCGCCAGGCTCTTGCCATCCGCTGGATCATCACGGCGGCGCGCGACCGCAACGAGAACACCATGATCGACCGTCTGTCGGGCGAACTGCTCGATGCCGCCAATAACCGCGGCACGGCCGTGAAGAAACGGGAAGACACGCACAAGATGGCCGAGGCGAACCGCGCCTTCTCCCATTACCGCTGGTAACCCGTACAAGGACGAGAGCACCATGGCCCGCGCCCACGCCATCGAGGACTATCGCAACTTCGGCATCATGGCTCACATCGATGCCGGCAAGACGACTACGACCGAGCGCATCCTCTATTACACCGGCAAAAGCCACAAGATGGGCGAAGTGCACGACGGCGCCGCTACCATGGACTTCATGGAGCAGGAGCAGGAGCGCGGCATCACCATCACGTCGGCCGCCACCACGGCCTATTGGCAGGGCAAGCGCCTGAACATCATCGATACGCCGGGTCATGTCGACTTCACCATCGAGGTCGAGCGCTCGCTTCGCGTCCTCGACGGCGCGGTTTGCGTGCTCGATTCGAACCAGGGCGTCGAGCCCCAGACCGAAACGGTCTGGCGCCAGGGCGACAAATATAACGTGCCGCGCATCGTCTTCTGCAACAAGATGGACAAGACCGGCGCGTCCTTCGAGCAGTGCATCAAGGATATCAAGGAACGCCTCGGCGCCAAGCCGGTGCCGATCCAGCTGCCGATCGGCGCGGAGGCCGATTTCAAAGGCCTTATCGACCTCGTCCGCATGAAGGCGGTCATCTGGGAGGAAGAATCCCTCGGCGCCAAGTATCACGACACCGACATTCCGGCCCATCTCGTGGATGCCGCCGTTCAGGCGCGCGCCGAGATGATCGAGGCCTGCGCCGAGCTCGACGAGCAGGCGACCGAAGATTTTCTGAACGGCAAGGAAATCAGCAACGAGACGATCAAGCGCCTGCTGCGCAAGGCCGTTCTTACCGGCGCCTTCTTCCCGGTGCTGTGCGGGTCGGCCTTCAAGAACAAGGGCGTTCAACCGCTTCTCGACGCCGTCGTCGACTATCTGCCGTCGCCGGTCGACCGTCCGCCGATCAAGGGCATCGATGTCAAGACCGGTGAAGAGACCGTGCGCAGGTCCTCGGACACCGAACCGCTGGCTCTCCTGGCCTTCAAACTGATGGACGACCAGTACGGCATTCTGACCTTCTGCCGCGTCTATTCGGGCACGCTGCACAAGGGCATAGCACTCCTCAACTCGACCCGCGACAAGACCGAGCGCGTCGGCCGCATGGTCCTCATGCATGCCAACAACCGCGAAGAAATCGCCGAGGCCCACGCCGGCGACATCGTCGCCCTCGTCGGCCTCAAGGAATCGCGCACCGGCGACACGTTGTGCGATCCGGCGAAGCCGGTGATCCTCGAGAAGATGGAATTCCCCGAGCCGGTCATCGAGATGAAGGTCGAGCCCAAGACCAAGGCCGACCAGGAAAAGATGGCCGTGGCGCTCTACAAGCTCGCCGCCGAAGACCCGTCCTTCCGCGTTTCCACCGACCAGGAGTCGGGCGAGACGATCATCAAGGGCATGGGCGAGCTTCATCTCGACATCAAGGTCGATATCCTGAAGCGCACCCACAAGGTTGAAGTGCTGGTGGGCGCGCCGCAGGTCGCCTACCGCGAGACGATCACGCGCAAGCAGGAGATCGACTACATCCACAAGAAGCAGACCGGCGGCACGGGCCAGTTCGCCCTCGTCATCCTCGAGATCGAGCCCAATGAAAAGGGCGCGGGCTACGAGTTTGAGAGCAAGGTCGTCGGCGGCACGGTGCCGAAGGAATTCATCCCCGGCGTCGAAAAGGGCCTGAACTCCGTGATGACGGCGGGCGTGCTGATCGGCTTCCCGGTGGTCGACGTGAAGATCGCGCTGACGGACGGCGCCTATCACGAAGTCGACTCCTCGGCGATTGCCTTCGAAATCGCGACACGTGCCGCAATGCGTGAAGCCTTCGAACAAGCGGGTGCTGCGTTGCTTGAGCCAATGATGAAGGTTGAATGTACGTCGCCTGAGGATTTCGTGGGCTCGGTAATTGGTGACTTGAACTCGCGTCGTGGCCAGATTCTCGGAACCTCGATGCGTGGCAATGCAAACATCATTACGGCACTCGTGCCATTGGCCAACATGTTTGGTTACATCAATACCTTGCGCTCGATGAGCCAGGGACGCGCATCCTACACGATGCAGTTCGATCACTACAGCCAGGTACCTGGTGCAGTGGCCGAAGAAGTCAAAAAGAAATACGCTTAATTTTAGTTTGAGAACGGAGAACCGTTATGGGCAAAGAGAAATTCAACCGCGACAAGCCACATTGCAACATTGGCACGATTGGCCACGTTGACCATGGCAAGACGTCACTGACGGCAGCGATCACCAAGATCCTTGCCGAGAGCGGTGGTGCAACGTTCATGGCCTATGACATGATCGACAAGGCGCCTGAAGAAAAGGCCCGTGGCATCACAATCAATACCGCCCACGTTGAGTATCAGACCAAGGCCCGCCACTATGCCCACGTCGATTGCCCGGGCCATGCTGACTATGTGAAGAACATGATCACGGGTGCAGCACAGATGGACGGTGCCATTCTCGTGGTGTCGGCAGCTGATGGCCCGATGCCACAGACGCGCGAGCACATTCTGCTGGCCCGTCAGGTTGGTGTTCCAGCACTTGTTGTATTCATGAACAAGGTTGACCTTGTGGACGATCCGGAATTGCTGGAACTTGTTG
>JANMQB010000106.1:0-2650 GCA_031370155.1 Hyphomicrobiales bacterium
CTGATCGGCATCGCCAACGGCCATTTCCGCCGCACCTTCTTTCCAGTGACGCCCCGCGCCGTAGCGGAGGATTTGGGCAAGGCGTTGCGGGGCAAGCTGCCGCACCAGACCGGCCGCTACAATGCCGTGCAGAAGGCGTCCTATATCGGTGTGCTCGCCGCATCATTGTCACCATTCTGTCCGGCCTGGCGATATGGAAGCCGGTACAACTGCAGGAGCTCGCTGCATTGATGGGCGGCTATGAAGGCGCCCGGCTGGTGCATTTCGCAGGCATGGCGGCAATTTCGGCGTTCATCGTGGTGCATCTTGCTCTGGTGCTGCTGGTGCCCAGCACGTTAGTGCCAATGATAGTGGGTTGGGCGCGCAAGCCGGTGGAGCAAAAGAGGACGGACGGCAATGGCTCTTAGGGTTTCCGACGGAAAGCTGGTTCTGCCCGGGATGGGGCGGCGCTCGTTCCTGCAACAATCGTTGTCTCTGGGCGCGCTGTCGCTGCTCACCGGCTGCGATACGAGCGACCCATCCGCCGTCGACCGGATGCTGTGGTCGATGTCGCGGTGGAACGACACGGTGCAGGCGGCGATCTTCGATCCGGACAAGCTGGCGCCCACTTATGCCGAAAGCGACATCACCGATCCGTTTCCCTTCAATGCCTATTATTCCGAAGCACGCGCGCCCGAGGTGGAGGAGCAGGGCTTTGCGCTCGAACTCGGCGGCCTCATCGAAAACCGCGCGAGCTGGACGCTTGAGCGGCTCAGGGCCCTGCCGCAAACCTCGCAGATCACCCGCCACATCTGCGTCGAGGGTTGGAGCGCCATCGGCAAATGGGGCGGGGTCGTATTCGGCGATTTCCTGCGCCTCGTTGGAGCCGACACGAAGGCCAAATATGTCGGCTTCAGATGCGCCGACGATTATAATTCCAGCATCGACATGGCGACGGCACTGCATCCGCAAACCATTCTGGCGCTGACCTTCCGCGACCAGGTGCTGCCGCGCAAATACGGTTTCCCGATGAAGCTCCGGGTGCCGACCAAGCTGGGATTCAAGAATCCGAAGCACATCATGGCGATGTTCGTCACCAACGATTATCCCGGCGGCTATTGGGAAGACCAGGGCTACAACTGGTTCAGCGGCTCCTGAGATCACGCGCAATCACACCTGCGTGCTTCGCGCGCATGTGTTTTGATAGTGAAAGAACCGGGCGGCAGGGTGGCAGCGGAACAATTCCGTTCCGACAGGAGGAAACACACCATGCTGAAATCACTGATTGCCGCGGGACTGCTGGGTCTTGCGCTGACCGCCCCGGCCTATGCCGCCGAGATGGCGGTGTGCGATGACGCTTCAATGATGAAAATGGACGAAGCGATCAAGGCCGACACCGACCCGAAGATGAAGGAAGCCGCCGACATGGCCATGAAGGAATTGGACATGGCCAAGATGGCAATGAAGGACGGCAAGACGGACGATTGCTCCATGCATCTGACCAATGCCATGAAGAGCATGGAGATGAAGCCGTCCAATTAGCGGCGCAGACGGACGGGGCGGATCAATCCGCCCCGTTCCATTCATTCGATCGCCAGGACGATGCGGCCGGTGATGGCGCCCTTCTTCATGCGGGCGAAGACGTCGTTGATGGCTTCGAGCGGTTGCTTTTCGATTTTCGCCCTGACCAGGCCGCTCGCGGCGAATTCGACCGCCTCCTGCAAGTCCTGGCGGGTGCCGACATTGGAGCCGCGGATGCTGATCTCGCCGTTGACGACGGAGGAAATCGCCAGCCGGATATTATCGGCCTCGCCGCCGGGAAGCCCGATCCAGCAGACGGTGCCGCCATTGCGCAGAACGCCCAGCGACTGCTCGAAAGCCTTGGACGAGACGGCGGTGACGATGGCGCCGTGGGCGCCGCCGATCGCTTTCTTGATGGCGCGCGACGGATCGCCGCCCGCGGCGTTGAACAGGAGCTCGGCGCCGTGCGACTTGGCGAGCGCCAGCTTGCCGTCGTCGACATCGATGGCAACAACGCGAAGACCCATGGCGCGGGCATATTGCACGGCGATGTGGCCAAGCCCGCCAATGCCGATGACCGCCAGCCACTGGCCGGGCCGCGCTCCGGTGCGCTTGATGCCGCGATAGGTGGTGACGCCGGCACAGAGGATGGGCGCGATCTCGTAAAGGTCGGCGGCTTCCGGGATGCGGCCGCAGAAGGCGGCATCGGCGATCATGTACTGGCCATAACCGCCGGGCTTGGAATAGCCGGTGGCCTCGCCGTCGCGGCAGATCACCTCCATGCCCTGCAGGCAGAATTCGCAATGGCCGCAAGCGGAATACATCCACGGCACGCCGATGCGCTCGCCCGCCTTGAATTGGGTGACACCGTCACCCATTGCCTCGACATGGCCGGTCACCTCGTGGCCGGGAACGAGCGGCAAATTGGGGAGCGGCGTCCCGTCGCCATCGACCGCATGGAGATCGCTGTGGCAGACGCCGCAGGCGGTGACTTTGATCAGCACTTCGCCGCGCTTCGGCTCCGGCACCGGCAGATTTTCAATGGCAAGCGGCGTGCCGATTTTCCGCAGCACGCCGGCCTTCATGGTTCTGGGCATTGGCGATCCTCAGTTTCCGAGGACGATATCGCGGGTTTCGCCTGCCACAATCT
>JANMQB010000134.1:0-13568 GCA_031370155.1 Hyphomicrobiales bacterium
ACGTGAATGGCAATGGCGAAACTCTTTACATAAATTCTGACGTCTACCAAAGTTCTGTCATCGTGCAGGATACGATGAAGGCCATGCTCGAATATGCCAAGACAACAATCTATGCGACTCAGGATTATACAAAAATCGTGAGTTCTGACCAAAAATTCATAAATTCGAAACCGGCTGCGTCATTGAAAAGCCGTGCACGCAAGCTAAACTCGCAAGGACATATTCTTCCGGAAGGGACTTTGCTGGCCGAACAAGACAATTCGCGGCTCAAGAACGCAGATCACCGGTTCTTTCTTCAATTGCATATCCGGAGGAATAGTATTTTCAGCTCGCTGAGGTCCGTACGCGATTCCGTCCGGAGTACGGTGAACAGCAGCAATCAAGGCCTTTTTCAATCGGCGACTGGAATCGGATCCAAGAGTGTACCGTCTAGCGGACCCAACGGCCTCGACGCCGGTTTTTCGGTGAAATGGCGCGTCGACAGCCTATATGATTTTGAGCCTTTCCCGAAAGATTATTATACGCCCCTGCCACTTTCTTCCGGCGTATCGCTGAAATTGCCCGATGGGCTTTCCCATTATTTGACAAAAATCGGCGTTGCAAAGGACTTTAAGTACTATTCAGAATGGTGAAGATGCAATGAAACGAATTCTTCTGATTTCTGTGGCGCTATGCATCACGGGCCTCGCCGCAATGTATATGATACGTGCGGATATTGCACCTTCCTTCAGCCGGACCGCGACTGTTTGTTTTGAGGAGGATGTTCTGACACAAGTATGGGACTCGGATTTGAAAACGAGGAAATACATGCTCTTTCTGCGTCAAAGCGGATTTCAGGAAAAGGAGTTCTTCTATGAACTTTACCCTGAAACTGTGGAGTTCAATGTCTGCAATGTTGGCAACGTCGAGCCGCTCGACAAGGTCCATGTCGATACGAGTCAAGGTGCTGTCGATTATGTGGCGATCGAAGCTGGTCGGTTGACCATCACTTACAAGCCGTCGTCTTCCGGCGTGGACGACAGTCTGGCTAATCCGGCAGTCGAAAGTGCCCCGCAGTGATTTATTTCTTTTCTAGAAACGGTGGCAGTATTAGATTGCGCCACTGGAATGAGATACGATAGTTGGGTGGCAGGGCCTAAAGGGAGGAAACAACTCTGCTCACAGTAGCATGAGTTCGAATGCAGAATCTCGTCGCGAATAGCAATCCGTAAACTGATAAAATAGCAGCGACCTTCCCGCTCCCCGCCTATGCGGAGAAGGAAAGTCGCATCAATAGCGGTAATAGTCCGGCTTGAAAGGGCCGTTTTTGGCAACCCCGATATAGGCGGACTGATCGTCGCTGAGTGTCGTGAGCTTCACGCCGAGCTTGGCCAGGTGCAGGCGCGCCACCTTCTCGTCGAGGTGCTTGGGCAGCACGTAGACCTGCTTGGCGTATTTGCCGGTCTTGGCGTTGCTGAACAGCTCGATCTGGGCCAGCGTCTGGTTGGTGAAGGAGGCCGACATCACGAAGCTCGGGTGCCCCGTGGCATTGCCGAGATTGACCAGGCGGCCCTGCGACAAGAGCACGATGCGGTTGCCTTTCGGGAAATGGATGAGATCGACCTGCGGCTTGATGTTGGTCCACTTGAAATTGCGCAGTTCCGAAACCTGGATCTCGTTGTCGAAGTGGCCGATGTTGCAGACGATCGCCATGTCCTTCATGCGGCGCATGTGATCGACGGCGATCACGTCCTTGTTGCCGGTGGCGGTGACGAAAATATCGGCGGTCTCGACCACGTCGTCGAGAGTCTGGACGGCGAAACCGTCCATCGCCGCCTGGAGGGCGCAGATGGGATCGATCTCGGTGACGGTGACGCGCGCCCCCGCCCCTTTCAGCGATTGCGCCGAGCCCTTGCCGACATCGCCATAGCCGCAGACCACGGCGAGTTTGCCGGCCATCATCACGTCGGTGCCGCGGCGGATGGCGTCGACGAGGGATTCGCGGCAGCCGTATTTGTTGTCGAATTTCGATTTCGTCACGCTGTCGTTGACGTTGATCGCCGGGAAGGGCAGTTCGCCCTTCTTCTGCATCTCATAGAGGCGGTGGACGCCGGTGGTCGTTTCCTCGGAGACGCCGATGATCGCGTCGCGCATCTTTGAAAACCAGCCGGGGCTCGCCTTGATGCGCTTCTTGATCTCGGCATAGAGGCATTCTTCCTCCTCGCTCTTGGGATGGGCGACGAGGAGCGGATCCTTCTCGGCCCTGGCGCCAAGCAGAATATAAAGAGTGGCATCGCCGCCGTCGTCGAGGATCATGTTGGTTGGCTTGCCGTCGGGCCAGTCGAAGATGCGGGCGGTGAAGGCCCAGTATTCCTTGAGGGTCTCGCCCTTGAAGGCGAAGACCGGAATGCCGGCCTTGGCGATCGCCGCGGCGGCGTGGTCCTGGGTCGAGAAGATGTTGCAGGAGGCCCAGCGCAGTTCGGCGCCGAGCCCCTTGAGCGTCTCGATCAGCACCGCCGTCTGGATGGTCATGTGCAGGGAGCCCGAGATGCGGGCGCCCTTGAGCGGCTGCTTGGCGGCATATTCGGCGCGGGTCGCCATGAGGCCCGGCATCTCGACCTCGGCCATCTCCATCTCCTTGCGGCCCCACTCGGCAAGGGCGATGTCGGCGACGTGATAGTCGTGGGGCGAAGCCATGGGCGGGTCCTCGATGAAATGGATTTTGCTGGCGGTTGCTTAGCAGGGGTGCCGCAGCAAAGCAATAACGACATAAAGAAGTCTTTATGTGGATTTGGGGTGGCTGGCCGGGCCTTCCATCCCGCCTCATGCTGAAGTGCGAGGTGGCGCGGTGGAAATGGATACTTGACAGAGTCAAGTAATTCGGCAGCAAATCTGGCGTCGAAATGCATGAAAACTGCACCATTTTGGCGGTGTTCCGCAGGCCGTTTGGGCGAAAACAGCGTCCGGGTCATGACCTGTAACGTGCCGGTTATCCGTTGTAAATTCACCTAATGGGAATTATTTCACGTGAAACAGCGGCGTCAAAAGGCAAATACGAACCCGCCTCAATCTTCGTCGAACTTCGACGCCACCAATGCCGCAAGCGCAACAAGCGCGGCCTCGGCCTGGGGGCCGGTGGCGGTCACCGTGATCGAGGTGCCCTGGCCGGCGGTGAGCATCATCAGGCCCATGATCGAGGTGCCGGGGACCGTCTGGCCGTCGCGGCTGACCGCGATATCGGCATCGAAGGCTTCGGCGCATTTGACGAATTTGGCCGAGGCGCGGGCGTGCAGGCCGCGCTCGTTGACGATGTCGAATTCCCGAACCAGCGCCGGCATGGGTCAATCCCCCAGGACCTGGCTGGCGATGTTGATGTATTTGCGCCCGGCATCCTGGGCCGCCGCCGCCGCCTTCTCGAGATTGGCATCCTTGCGGATGCGCGTGAGCTTGACCAGCATGGGCAGATTGAGGCCGGCCACCACCTCGACCTTGCCGAGGACCAGAAGCGAGATCGCCAGATTGGAGGGCGTGCCGCCGAACATGTCGGTCAAGATGATGACGCCCTGGCCCCGGTCGGCGCGGGTCACGGCGGCGGCAATGTCGACGCGGCGCGCCTCCATGCGGTCGTGGGGGCCGATGCAGACGGTCTCGATCCCCTCCTGACGGCCGACGATGTGCTCGAGCGCATGCACGAACTCCTCGGCCAGGCGGCCGTGGGTGACCAGAACCAGACCGATCATGGGATTATGGTATCTCCGCGCACTCGCAGTTCCCGGGGCAAATCAGGGGCAGCGGAGAATGCCCGGAACCAGAGGGTTTCGCAACCGGGCCTAGGGGCGAGGGAAAATTGCGGCGCGGAGGCGGGCGGGGGCGGAAGCCGCGGCGGGATCGATCTCGATCACCGGGAGCGAAAGGCCGGCGATTTCGATGCGGTTCTTCGCAGTGCCGGGCAGGCGTTCGATTTCGGCGGCGGGGGCAAGCCGCACGGCGAGCCCCAGGGGCACGGACTTGCGATAGGCGACACGCATGATGCCGGCCCCGCGAATTTCGAGGAGGCCGGCGATTGATTTGGGCGGCGAGGCATACAGCTTGCCGGCCCGCGCCCACACCAGCACCTGATCGTCGGAGACAAGCGTTGCCTTGACCGGCTTTCGTCCCAGCCCCACACCCGCCGCATCGATGAGGCGCAGCGTGAGATCGGACTTGCCCGATCCGGGCTTGCCCAGGATCAGCACGCCGACGCCGCCAATCGCCACGCAATTGGCATGGAGCAGGGTTTGCTCAAGCCGCATGCGGCGGGGTCCAGTCATCGCTCACGGCGGGAATGCGGACGATGAAGCGGGCGCCGAGCACCGGGCGAACCCCTTGCGCATCGGGCTTGCCATAGCGGTTCTCGGCCCAGATGCGGCCCTTGTGGGCGGCGGCGATCTGCTTCGAGATCGAAAGTCCCAGGCCGGAATTGGAGCCGAAGGAGCCTTCCGGGCGGTCGGTGTAGAAACGCTCGAAGACCCGCTCGAGATTGTCGGGGGCGATGCCCGGACCCTGGTCCTCGACGCGGCATTCGATGTCGGAGCCGGCACGGCGCAGGCGGACATGGACGTGGGTGCCCGGGGCGGTGAAGGAGCGGGCGTTGTCGAGGAGATTGCGCACCACCTGGCCGAGGCGCGAATCATTGCCCAGCACCATGAAGCCGCGGACCGGATCGGTACCGGGTGGCAGCCGCGCCACATCGAGGACGATCTCGGCGGCACCGGGCTTGCGGGTTTCATTGGCGAGCGCCACGATGGCGGTGAGCAACCTCAGCACATCGACCGGGGCCGCCTCGGCGCGAGCCAGTTCGGCGTCGAGGCGCGAGGCATCGGAAATATCGGTGATCAACCGGTCGAGGCGTCTGACATCGTGCTTGACGATGGCGATCAGCCGGGCGCGTTGCTCGTCGGTCTTGACGAAAGCGAGGGTTTCGACGGCGCTGCGGAGCGAGGTCAGCGGATTCTTGAGTTCATGGCTGACATCGGCGGCAAACGCCTCGATCGCGTCGATGCGGTTGTAAAGGGCGTTGGTCATGTCGCGGAGCGACCCGGAAAGATGGCCGATCTCGTCGCGCCGATGGGTGAAATCGGGAATCTCGACGCGCTTGTCGATGCCGCGGCGCACCCGCTCGGCGGCGGCCGAGAGGCGGCGGATCGGCTCGGCGATGGTGCCGGCGAGCGATACCGAAAGCAGGATGGTCACCAGCGCCACGAAGCCGAAGGTCAGAAGCACGACGCGGCGCTCGGCGCTGAGCACGTCGTCGATCTCGCCGCCGGTGGTGGAGAGAACCAGCGCCCCCAGCACGGCGCGGAAGCGCTGCACCGGAACCGAGACGAGGACGATGATCTCGTGGTTCTCGTTGAGGCGCACGACGCTGACCGAGGCGCCGTTCAAGGCGGCGGCGACCTCGGGAAAGTCCTTGCCGTCGTCGAGACCGTATTCGACATGCAGGGGATAGTCGTAGGTGAAGAACCAGTCGGTCAACCGGTTCCACCAGCGCACCAGGATGTTGCCCGCCTCGAGGGGGGGCAGTTCGGTCTGGAGGATATCGCCGCGGCCATAGAGGAAGCGGCTGTCGACCACCAGATTGCCGCCCGGATCGATGATGCGGGCGCGCACCGTGGTGTTGGCGAGGAGCCGGCGCAGCACGGGACCGGCGGTCTCGGGATTGATGGGAAAGTCGAGATTGCTCAGCCGGTCGGCGTCGGGGAAAGTATCGTCGGCGGGATCCTCGAGCGAATCGGGATCGATGACGATCGAGCCGGTATCGACGGTGGCGGAACCGGCCACCGCCGCGGCGATGATGTGGGCCTGGGTGGTCAGACTCTGCACCCGGGCATCGATCAGGCCCTGACGGAACTGGTTGAAATAGAGAATGCCGGCCACCAGGATGACCAGGCCCATGAGATTGAGCAGCACGATGCGGCTGGTGAGCCGCTGCGGCGCGAAACGGTGCCGGAGGCGCCCACGTTGCGACGGCGCTTCAGCTTCCGCCGCATCGAGGTTGTCCTCGCTCTCGGCGCGCTCCAGCGTGTCGTTGGCTTTGACCTTGTCCAGCATGGAGGCCCCCCGGAACGGGGACTATTGCTCCTTGAAGCGGTAGCCGACGCCGTACAACGTCTCGATGCCGTCGAAGGCGGCATCGACCTGGTTGAACTTCTTGCGCAGGCGCTTGATGTGGCTGTCGATGGTGCGGTCGTCGACATAGACCTGGTCGTCATAGGCCGCATCCATCAGGGCATCGCGGCTCTTGACGATGCCGGGACGCTGGGCGAGCGACTGCAGGATCAAGAATTCGGTGACGGTCAGCGTCACGGGCTTGCCCTCCCAGGTGCAGGAATGGCGGTCCGGGTCATGGCCAACTTGCCGCGCTCGATCACCTTGGCGGCTTCCTGGGGCGCGGCGTTACCGTCGCGCGAGCCCGCCCGGCGCAGCACCGCCTTGACGCGCTCGACCAAAAGGCGCTGCGAGAACGGCTTCTTGATGAAATCGTCGGCCCCCATCTTGAGGCCGAAGAGTTCGTCGATCTCCTCGTCCTTGGAGGTGAGGAAAATGACCGGCATATCGGTCTTCTGGCGGATGCGGCGGAGCAGCTCCATGCCGTCCATGCGCGGCATCTTGATGTCGAAGATCGCCATGTCGGGCGGATGGTCCTGCAGGCCCTGAAGCGCTGCGGCGCCGTCATTGTATTTCTGCACGGTATAGCCCTCGTTCTCGAGGGCCATGCCCACAGACGTCAGAATGTTGCGGTCGTCGTCGACAAGAGCGATGGTCGGCATTTTCTTGTTCATCCCCGGTTGATCCCTTCGCGCGTCTAAGGGTGGAACTAGAACAAAATGTGGCAGACATGATAGGGGTTCCCAAGCGGGAATGCGAGGTCCGATGACGGAAAGGTTCACAGGCCGGGAGGCAAGGCTGCTGTTGCGGCGGGCCCGCACGGCCACGATTGCCAGCCTCGATCGCGGCGGCGGCGGGGCTTACGCCTCGCTCGCCAATGTGGCAACCGATGTCGACGGGGCGCCCATCGTGCTGATCTCCAAGCTCGCCTGGCATACCCAGAATCTGGTGGCCGACGGGCGCGGCAGCCTGATGGTGGCGGAGCTGCCGGAGACGGGCGATGCGCTGACCGGCCAGCGCGTGACGGTGATGGGGCAATGGCGCGAGGCGACCGAAACGCGGCTGCGCCGCCGCTATCTGGCGCGGCACCCGGAAGCGGCGATGTACGTGGATTTCGGCGATTTCTCGTTCTGGCGGCTCACGCCGGAAGTCATTCATGCGGTGGCGGGATTCGGGCGGATCGAGACCCTGGGAGCGGCTGAGGTGTTCCCGCCGGCGGCCGAGCTGGAGGCGCTGGAAGACAGCGCCATAACCCACATGAATCAGGACCACGCCGAGGCGGTGCGGCTCTATGCGACAAGGCTTCTGGGGGCTTCGGAGGCTCAATGGAGGGTGGCCGCCATCGATCCCGATGGGGCCGATTTGACGGGCGGACAGCAGAGCCTGCGGCTGGCGTTTCCAGCGCCGGTTTACAGCGCGGAAGCCCTGCGGCTGGCATTCAAGGCACTTTCCGATGCGGCCCGAATTTGATGTATTTCCATCAGTATTTGACGTTCGATACCGCATTTTTCTGACTAAATCTTTGCTTTCTTTCACCATTATACTTGAGACGACGCCGGGGCGGTCATAAGAAAACCCATCGCCAATGGCTGGAGGGTTTCCATGGACAGCGCCACCGACAATGTGATCCGCGCCGAGCTGGCGCGTCTCGGCCTCACCTGGATCGATGGCATATCCTGGAATGACGGCGCCGCCGTCCTTTACGAAAGCGCCATTAGGCGCGGCGAAGGGCTTGTGGCGGCAGGCGGCGCGCTGGCGGTCTCGACCGGCAGCCATACGGGCCGCCGCCCCAATGACAAGTTCATCGTGCGCGACGAGGCGACCCAAGACACGATCTGGTGGGACAACAACCGGGCGATGACGCGGGCCGAGTTCGAGGCGCTGAAGACGGATTTCCTCGCCCATGCCAGGCTCAAGAACCTGTACGTGCAGGATCTCATAGCCGGCGCCGATCCCGCCTACCGCTGGCCAACGCGCGTCATCTGCGAATACGCCTGGCATGCCCTGTTCATCCGGCATCTCTTGATCGTGCCGCAGGACCGATTCCGATTCGCGCCGAAGCTGACGGTGATCGACCTTCCCTCCTTTCGGGCCTCACCTTCGCGCCACGGCACGCTGAGCGAAACGGTGATCGCGCTCGATCTGGCCAATGGTCTCGTGCTCATCGGCGGCACGCAATATGCGGGCGAGATGAAGAAGGCGGTGTTCACGGTGCTCAACTACCTCCTGCCCGAGCAGGGCGTCATGCCGATGCATTGCGCCGCCAATGTCGGCCAAGCGAACGACAGCGCGGTGTTCTTCGGGCTTTCGGGAACCGGCAAGACCACGCTTTCCGCCGACCCGGCACGCACGCTGATCGGCGATGACGAGCATGGCTGGTCGCAGCGCGGCATTTTCAATTTCGAGGGCGGCTGCTATGCCAAGGCGATCAGGCTGTCGCAGGAGGCCGAGCCCGAGATTTATGCCGCCACGCAAAAATGGGGCACGGTCCTGGAGAATGTGACGATCGATCCGGACAGCCGCGAGCTCGACCTCGATGACGGATCGGTGACCGAGAACACGCGCGCCGCCTATCCGCTCTGCGCCATAGCCAATGCCAGCAAGACGGGTCTGGCGCCCATCCCCAAGACCATCGTGATGCTGACGGCGGATGCCTTCGGCGTGCTGCCGCCCATTGCCAGGCTTTCGCCGCAGCAGGCCATGTATCACTACCTCTCCGGTTATACGGCGAAGGTCGCCGGAACCGAATGCGGCGTCACCGAGCCGCAGGCGGCCTTTTCAACCTGCTTCGGCGCGCCGTTCATTCCGCGGCATCCGAGCGTCTATGGCAATCTGCTGCGCGATTTGATCGCCAGGCACAATGTCTCCTGCTTCCTCGTCAACACCGGCTGGACCGGCGGCGCCTATGGCACAGGGCATCGCATGCCGATTGCGGCGACGCGAGCACTCCTCAATGCGGCGCTTGCCGGTTCGCTCGATCATGCGGAGATGCGGACCGATGCTAATTTCGGCTTCGCGGTTCCGGTTGAGGTACCAGGCGTCGATGCCAAAATCCTCAACCCGCGCGACACCTGGGCCGACAAGGCTGCTTACGACGTGCAAGCCAAAAAGCTCGTCGGCATGTTCGTCAGGAACTTCGCCAGGTTCGAGGCCCATGTCGGCGCCGATATCAAGGCGGCGAGCCCGGCCAAGCAGATGGCGGCGGAGTAGCCTGCCTCCAGGACAGCCGCACAACCTCATCCCAGTTTCCGGCCATCAACGATGGCGGATGCGCGGATTTGAGAATAATGTGTTTCGCCCATTCGGCCGTCAGGCCCTGAGGTCAAACCGGACTCGGAGGCGCGCATGCACGAGCTCAAGCCGGTCGACAGTGTTGAGGCGCTTGTCGTCATCGACAATGTGACGGACAGTCTCTCCTCGGTGCCGTCCTTTGTGGAAACGGAGTTTGCCGGTCTGCGACGGCGCCGGCATGGCCACTGGATTCTTGGCGGGAGCTGCCTGTGCTGCGCCGCGCATGGTCTGTCCTGCCTCATCACCATCCGCGACGGCAGCAGAACCGCGACGCTGCTGTTCGACACTGGGCCGGAAGACCGCACATTCGAGCAGAATGTTTCGAGACTGGGGGCGGATCTCGGGCCGGTCGAAGCAATCGTGCTTTCGCACGGCCATTGGGACCATGGCGGCGCCATGCTGCGCGCGCTGCAAATCATCCGCGACCGTAACGGCGGCCGCGACATTCCCTATTATGCTCACCCCGACATGTTCCGGACGAGAGCCTTGAAGCAGCCCAATGGCTCAATGCTGGTCATGGAGGATGTCCCCAGCATCGCGGCATTGACGGCCCACGGCGCGCAGGTCGTCAACACGCGGGAAGCGCAGCTCGTGCTCGAAGGGATGGCCTATGTCAGCGGCGAAATCCCGCGGGTGACGTCCTTCGAACTCGGATTTCCGGGCCAGCACCGCAGAACGGCCGATGGCACGGGGTGGGAGCCCGATGAATTGCTTTTGGACGAACGATTTGTAGCCGTGAATGTGAAAGGCAAGGGAATAATCGTGTTCACCGCTTGCTCTCATGCCGGCGTCATCAATGTGCTGAAACACGCCAGGACATGCTTCGAAAACGTGCCGCTCCATGCTGTGGTTGGCGGACTGCATTTGTCCGGGGCGAATGAGCGGATCATCGATGAGAGTGTAGCGGCGATGCGCGAATTCAGCCTGGCAGTCATAGCTGCAGGCCACTGCACCGGCTGGCGCGCCATGACCGCGCTTGCTAATAGTTTCGGCGACGGCAAGCTTGCGCCCCTGTCGGTGGGGAAACGGTTCACCTTCCGAAGCGGCGAATAAACCTCGGAAACACGCCGCCAGAGTTGTTTTGCCCTCACCCTGAGGTGCCTCGCGGCACGCGAGGCCTCGAAGGTTCAGCTGCGTGACGGGCTGCCCAGGCGCCCATGGCTGCAATCTCGCTGGTTGCCGACCCTTCGAGGCATCGCCTCCGGCGATGCACCTCAAGGTGAGGGTTGGTAAAAAACGTGCTCGACCGGCGCTACGGCCGGTCAGAGATGGCGCGCACTCAGTACTTGAACTTGGGCTGCCAGCCGGCGGACCCTTGCGGGATCAGGTCGAAGAGGTGCCAGACGCCGCAATAAAGATCGCCGGGCTCGAAGGACGTATCCGAGACCCGCACCACCTTGCCGTTCCGCTTCTGGAACACCGAGACGCCGGGATAATAGCCACCATCGCCGCCGTAGCCCGTATCCTCGGCGAGGCTGGTGCCGCGATAGCTGATCATCGGAAAGCGCCAGCCGCGCGCCGCGGCGAATTCGTTCTGCACCTCCGGCTTGTCGGGCGTGGCAACGGCAAAGGCGGTGCGGCTGGCCAGATGATCGTAGACGCCGTTGAAGCCGTCGGCCCATAGCGTGCAATAGGGGCAGGTGCGGCCCATGTTGTGGATGACGATCAGATCGTCCTTCTGGCCAAAGAGATCGGTCCAACTTGCCGCCTCGCCGGTCGAGCGGGTGAAGCGGTAATCCTGCATCGGCTGTGGCTCGGCGGCGCGGCGCACCTTGACGATTTCCTGGCGCAGCGCCTCGAGCTGCTTGGTGAGATCTTCCAGTTTTTTGGTGGCGGCTTGGTATTTCATCTGCGTGTCCTCCGCTTGCGGGGCGGCTTCTTGCCGATTTCGGCGAGCCAGCCCGAGAGTTCGTCGAACTGGGTCTGCCAGTATTTGCTGTAGCGGTTGAGCCAGACGGCGGCAGTGAAGATGGGCCCGGCATCGAGACGGCAGCGGCTCACCCGGCCCGATCGCTCCTGGATGACGAGCCCCGACCTGACTAGCACCTGAATGTGCTTGGAGACGGCCTGCAGCGAAATGGCGAAGGGCTGGGCGAGCTCGGAGACGAGCAACTCGCGGCCATCGAGGCGCTCGAGAATGGCGCGGCGGACGGGATCGGCGAGGGCGGCGAAGACGAGATCGAGCCTGGCTTCGGCGAGCGAGGTGGGAGCTACGGGAGCCTTGATTGAGTATTGCAGGGTCATTCATCAACCTTACTATTGATAATCAATCATATGATTGATTGTGTGTCAAGCCCTCCTTTACCTCGTCATCCCGGCGAAGGCCGGGACCCACGGAAAACCCGAAACGGTTGCACATCGCGTCACGCGGAAAAATGGGTCCCGGCTTTCGCCGGGATGACGGATGGGGGTGGATGGGGTGGGGTCAATGGGCCGCTTCCCAATCCGGCGCCGCGCGGGCGTCGACCTGCAAGGGGACGGTGAGTTTGAGGGCCGGCTCGGGGGCTTTTTCCATGACGCGCTTGACGACGGTCATGGTTTTTTCGACTTCGCTGTCCACCGCCTCGAAGATCAATTCGTCATGCACCTGCAAGAGCATCTTGGCGGAGAGCTGTGCTTCCGCGAGGGCTGCGTGCATGCGGATCATGGCGCGGCGGATAATGTCGGCGGCCGCCCCCTGGATCGGCGCGTTGATGGCGGCGCGCTCGAGGAAGGCGCGCTCGGAGGGATTGGGCGAGTTGATGCGCGGGAAATGGCAGCGGCGGCCGAAGATGGTTTCGACATAGCCCTGGCCGCGGGCCATCTTCTTGGTTGCCTCCATGTAATCGCGGATGCGCGGGAAGCGGGTGAAATAGGTCCGGATGTAGTCGCCCGCCTCTTCGCGGGAAATGCCGAGCTGGTTGGCGAGGCCGAAGGCGGAGATGCCGTAGATGATGCCGAAATTGATGGCCTTGGCGCGGCGGCGGACCAAGGGGTCCATGCCCTCCACGGCCACGCCGAACATTTCGCTCGCCGTCATGGCATGAATGTCGAGGCCGTCGGCGAAGGCTTTTTTCAGTTGCGGAATGTCGGCGACATGGGCGAGGACTCGGAGTTCGATCTGGCTGTAATCGGCGCTGATCAGCTTCGAGCCCTTCGGCGCCACGAAGGCCGAGCGGATCTTGCGGCCCTCCTCGGTGCGCACCGGAATGTTCTGCAAGTTTGGGTCGGTCGACGACAGGCGCCCCGTCGAAGTCGAGGCCATCGCATAGCTCGTATGCACCCGGCCGGTCTTCCCGTTGATGAAGCCGGGCAGCGCATCGGTGTAGGTGGAGCGCAGTTTGGCGAGCTGGCGCCAGTCGAGGACGCGGCGGGCAAGCTCGATCCCCTGGGAGGCCAATTCCTCGAGCGCATCGCTGTCGGTGCTCCAGGCGCCGGTGGCGGTCTTGCGGCCGCCGGGCAATCCCATCCGGCCGAAAAGAATGTCGCCCAGCTGCTTGGGCGAGCCGATGTTGAAACGCTCGCCGGCGAGCTCGTAGACGTGCTGTTCGATGTCGGCGGCGGCGGCGGCGAATTCAGCCGAAAGCCTGGCCAGCACGGCGCGGTCGACGAGCAAGCCTTGGCGCTCCATCAGCGAGAGGACGCGCACCAGCGGGCGTTCGAGCGTCTCATAGACGGTGAGCTTGTGCGTTTGGGCCAGCCGCGGCTTGAGCAGTTTCCACAGGCGCAGCGTCACGTCGGCGTCTTCGGCGGCATATTGGGTGGCGCGGTCGAGGGAAACGCGGTCGAAGGAGATCGAGGATTTGCCGGAGCCCGCCACATCCTTGAAGGCGATGGGCTTGTGGCCCAAATGGCGCTCCGACAATTCATCCATGCCGTGGCCGACATCGCCCGATTCCAGCACGTAGGAGATGAGCATGGTGTCGTCGAGGGGTGAAAGCTCGATGCCATGGCGGGCGAAGACCAGAATATCGTATTTGAGATTCTGGCCGATCTTGAGGATGGAAGGGTCTTCGAGCAGCGGCTTGAGCCGCGCGATGGCGTCGTCGAGCTTCAACTGGCCGGCGACGGGCTCGCCGCCGAACAGGCCGCCGCCTTCGCTCTTGTGCGTCAGCGGAATGTAGCAGGCCTTGCCCGGCGCCAGGGCCAGCGAGACGCCGCACAGCCCCGCC
>JANMQB010000168.1:0-6871 GCA_031370155.1 Hyphomicrobiales bacterium
ACCAGGACGCCGAGCCGCGTGGTAATGGCATTGAGGCGCACCGAACGGTCGGCGGGCGCAAGCTTCCGCAGCACGTCATGGTCATGGCGCTCATAGGCACCGGCCGAAACCAGATAGAAGCGGCCCGGCGCCAATTCATAGACGGTGAATTCCGAGCGCACGCCACCCTTTGGCGTTAGCAGATGGCAAAGTGCCACGCGGCCCTGCTTCTTTGGAATGCGGTTGGCGAGAATCAAGTCAAGCCACTCACGCGCCTTGGGGCCCGACACTTCCATCTTGGCGAAGGCCGACATGTCCTGCAGGGCCACATTGTTCATGACATTGCGGCATTCCTCGCCGACGAACTTGAAATAGTTCGAGCGCCGGAACGACCATTTCTCGACGATGCGCCCATCCTCGGTGGCGGGCGCATGATTGTGCGACAGCAGCACCTCTGGCTTGTTGAGGTCATTCTCCGAAAGCGAAAAGTCCTTGGGCGCGAACCAGCCGGGACGTTCCCAGCCATAGACGGAGCCGAACACGGCGCCCCAATCCTTCATGCGGCCGTAACAGGGCGTGCGCTTCAAAGGCCGCGCCGCCACACGCTCCTCGTCCGGATAATGCGGCGTGAAGACATTGGCGTAGGCTTCTTCGTTCTTGATCCTGAGATAGCCACGGGTGGCGTAAGGACCGAAGCGGCGCGGATCGACGCCCATCATGTCGATGGTGGGTTCGCCGTCGACGATCCATTCGGCCAATTGCCAGCCCGCACCACCCGCCGCGGTGACGCCGAAGGAATGGCCCTCGTTGAGCCAGAAGTTCTTCCGGTCCCAGGCGGGGCCGATGATCGGCGAACCGTCCGGCGTATAGGCGATGGCGCCGTTATAGACTTTCTTGATGCCCACTTCGCCAAAGGCTGGAACCCTAGCGATGGCCGTTTCAATGTGAGGCGCCAGCCGGTCCAAATCCTCCTGGAAGAGTTCGTATTCGCTCTGGTCCAAGGGCCCGTCCATGTAGCAGCAGGGCGCGCCCTTCTCATAAGGCCCGAGGAGAAGCCCGCCGTTTTCCTCGCGCATGTACCAGCTCGAATCGGCCTCGCGCAAAACACCCATTTCGGGCAGGCCCTTGGCCTGGCGCTCCTTGATCAGGGGATGCGGTTCGGTGACGATATACTGGTGCTCCACCGGGATCACGGGCACGTCGAGGCTCACCATGGCGCCGGTCCGCCGCGCGAAATTGCCGGAGCAAGAGACCACGTGTTCGCAGGTGATGTCACCTTTGTCGGTTTTCACTAGCCATTCGCCCGAGGGCTTCTGTTCGATGCCGGTGACCGTGGTGTTGCGATAAATCTCGGCACCACGCGTCCGCGCGCCCTTGGCCAGCGCCTGGGTCAGGTCGGCCGGCTGGATATAGCCGTCGTCTGGGTGCTGGATGGCGCCGATGATGCCGTCGGTTTCGCAGAGCGGCCAGATTTCCTTCAACTGTGCGGGCGACAGCTTGTTGACCTTGACGCCGATGGTCTCGGCCACGCCGGCGTAATACATGAACTCGTCCCAGCGGTCCGGAGTGCGGGCGAGGCGGATGTTGGAGCATTTCTTGAAGCCCACATTCTGACCGGTCTCGGCTTCGAGCTCGCCATAGAACTTGACCGAGTATTTGTGAATCTGGCCGACCGAATAGGACATGTTGAACAGCGGCAGCAGCCCCGCGGCGTGCCAGGTGGAGCCCGAGGTCAGTTCCCTGCGCTCCACGAGAACCACATCGCTCCAGCCCTTCTTGGCGAGATGGTAGAGCGTCGACACGCCGACGACCCCGCCGCCGATCACCACCACGCGCGCCTGTGATTTCATGGGACTTCCTCTCAACCGGCCATGGAATTGAGGTCACATTAGTGAGCGGAATTCAACAGGCGCGGGGCGGAACGACTTGGGTGCAGCCAATTCCGACACTAGCCGGCGAATCCGCCGGCGGCCAGGAAGGCCAGTTCCGCCGGCGTCGAGCGGCGTCCGAGCACCGGATTGCGGTGGGGAAAGCGGCCGAACCTTGCGATGATGTCGAGATGGATTTGCGCCCAATGGGCCATTTCATGCAGCCCCATGGTCTGGAACAGAGCAGCACCGCGCCTCTGTGCGTCGAGATCCTCGGCATGCTCGAACGGCATGATAAACCAAGACGCAAGAGGCGCAGGCAGGACATGGTGATAGTTGCGGCCGATCCACCCCTTTGCCAGAGCCAGAGCCCTGGCATCGGCGGTAAAGGCCAAGGGACTGCCGCGATGGATATTGCGCGAACACTGATCGAGGAGGAGAACCAGGCCAAGGGCACCCTCCGGGTTTTCACCCCAATGGTCTAAGGCGCCGAGACGCGCCTCCTTCAGCGCCGCGCCGAAGCGCACCGAGAGCGCCCCGTCGAAGGCGGCGTCCCTGGTGAACCAGCGGCCAAGTCGCGCCGCCATCCAGAAATTGACGACATCCTGCGGCTTCATGAGAGCCCCATGTGCTTGACGATGAAGTCGGCGAGCGCCGTCACGCCGTCGCGGTCGAAGACTGGAACCGGCGCATCGGCGACCGGCCCATTGGCGGCAATGGCCACGATGGTCGGATCGCCGCCCGCCAGTTTCGGGTGATCGAGCCCCAAATTGCGCACTTCGATCTTGTCGTGGGTATCCCGTTTGTAGCCTTCGACGATGACCAGATCGCAAGCGCCGAGCTTCGCCAATATCTCGTCAAGCGACGGCTCGGCCTCGCCGCGTGTTTCATGGATGATGGCCCAGCGGCTCTGGGAGACGACCGCCACTTCGCTCGCTCCCGCCTTGCGGTGGCGGAAACTGTCGCGGCCTTCGTGGTCGATGTCGAAGGAGTGATGCGCATGCTTGACGGTCGAGATGCGAAGGCCGCGGCGCGTCAGCTCCACTACCAGCTTCTCGACCAGCGTCGTCTTGCCCGCATTCTTGAATCCGGCAACGCCGATCACCTTGTTCATGGATCGAACTCTGCGGCAATCCGCGCTGCCTCGGCAAGGTCCTCCGGCGTGTTGACATTGAAGAAAGGGTCGTAGGGTGTTGCCAGCCATTCGACCGAACCTGCGCCCACGAAGGCGGCCCAATCCCTGACGCGGACCAGGCCATTGTCATGGATGGCGCGCTCGAGCACATCCGCCAGCCGCGTGGGCCATGCGCCGATGATGAAATGTTCTTGCCCGCCGGACGCCGCAATCGCCGGTGCTTCGAGCCGCTTGGCGAGATCGCGTGGAAGAAAGGGCGTATCGGCGGGCACGGTCAGGAGCAGATCATGGCCATTATCCCTCGCCCAGGCGAGGCTCGCATGGATGCCGGTAAGCGGCGTTGCAATCGCCGTCAGCCGGTCGGAAAAAACCGTGAGGCCGGTGGCCAAAAATCGCGAGGCATCGCCGTTGGCATTGATCGCCAGCCTATCCACTTGCGGCCGCATCCGCGCGATCACGCGGCCGAGAATGGTCCTGCCGCCAATAATTTTGAAAGCCTTTTCTTCGCCGCCCATGCGGATGGAGCGGCCACCGGCAATGATGACGCCGGCGATCGTCATGCGTGAGCATAAATCCGATGCGGCGGCAGCCACAACACGATCGTGTCGCTCGTCTTGACCACGCCTTCGCGCTCGACCCAGCCAACGACACCGCGCTTGTGTGTTGCCGCCTTGACAAAGCTCGTGGCGGATTTTGGATAATGCTTGGCGATCACCTCGGCCGGATAGCGGCAGGGAAGATTCTCGATGTCGATTGCGATGGTGGCACCGGAGGGAAATTGCAGGCGCGTCGAAGGCGGCAGCAGGGTGAGATCGGCAATGCCGCGGGTCACCATATTGGCGCCCACCCACTCCGGCTTCACCTCGGGGAGTTTCATCGCCCGCGCTATATCGGCCAGTTCCTCGACCGACAGGATCGACACCTGCCGCGTATTGCGCACTTCGGTGCCGCGCTTGAATTGCTTGACCATGCGGACATCCGATGCACGGGTCAATCCGCCATGGCAGTCGCCGTCGATGCCGGCGAAGAGCAGCCGGATCGACGGAACGCGCGATTTCTCCAGTCCCGTTTCCCGCTTCGGGTTGACCAACAGCGTTTCCACCCGGCCCGCAAAGGGCGCTTTGGACAAGAGCTCCGACACCGTGTAACTCCCCGATTTGTGGAATACGACTTATAGCCAATCCATGCCGGAACGCGATGCCGAAGAAGAAATCGACCTGAGCGGGCTGCTCTGCCCGCTTCCGGTGCTCAAGGCGCGCAAGCGGCTCAAGCACATGACGCCGGGAGCGGTTCTCAAGGTCATAGCCACCGACCCCATGTCGGCCATAGACATGGCGCAGTTCTGCAGCGAACAGGGCCATGCGCTTCTCTCACAGGAGAAGGCGGGCGCTGCTTTCATATTCAGAATCAGGAAGGCGGTCCAATCTGCATGACGCGGCGGCTGGTGCGCGGTTAGCGGTTGAGCGACAGGGTTTTGTCGGTGAAGGCCGCGGCCCCGCCGCCGATCTTATCTGTGAAGGCGCGGAACAGGCTCTCGATGATCGGCTTTTCGATGTCCTTGACGATGAAGACGAGGCGCGTGCGTCGATCGCCGTCGGGCCAGCTTTCGAGTCTCACCGGCGGATGGAAGACATGCTGCACACCGTGCAGAACGACGGGCCGGGCCGGATCGTCCGCCACCTTCACGATGCCCTTCATGCGCAGCAGGTTGGCACCGTGATAGGACTTGAGAAGTTCGAGAAACAGTTCAAGCCCGGCGGCGCTGATGGCGCGATCCTCGGCGAAACTGAAGGACCGGATATGCGCGTCATGGCGCGAGACATCGTGGTGGTGGGGATGGCGCTTGTCATAGGCTTCCGCCGCCAGCCAGCGCTGCACGTCCGGTGTTTTCTTGTGTGGATCGAACAGGGCCATGGTGAACAGCCGTTCGGCATTGGCCTCGCCGCGGTGGGTAGTCAGCATCCGCGCCGCCGGATTGAGCTTGTGCAGGCGGGCGATGATGGCGAAGAGTTGATCCTCACCCTCGCGGCCCGACAGGAGATCGACCTTGGTGAGCACGATGCGGTCGGCGACTGCCACCTGCTTAACCGCCTCGGCATGGGCATCAAGCGTCGCCGGGCCGTTAACGGCATCGACGACGGTGATCACCCCTTCCAGCCGGCAGCGCGCCAGCAAAGTGGGCTCGCTCATCACCGAATGCAGCACCGGTGCGGGATCGGCGAGGCCGGTCGTTTCGATGACGATCCGGTCGAAAGCCTTGAGCGTGCCCGCGTCGCGGCGCGCCAGAAGATCGTGAATCGTGTCGATCAGATCGCCGCGGATGGTGCAGCACAGGCAGCCCGAGGCCATTTCGACGATATTGTCGTCCGCCCTCTCCACCAGCAGATGATCGATGCCGATCTCGCCGAACTCGTTGATGATGACGGCGGCGTTGGCGAGCAGCGGATCCTTGAGCAGCGTGTTGAGCAGGGTGGTCTTGCCGGCGCCGAGAAAGCCGGTGAGCACCGCCACAGGAATGGGAAAGCCCGACGCGCCGCTCATGGGGTTTCCGCCTTGTCTTTAATGAGGCTGGAGGCGAGGAGCGCCGCCAGCACCATGCCGCCGCCCGCATACTGATTGATCGCCAGCCGCTCGCCGAGCAGCAGGGCCGCGACCCCCGTGGTCACCACGGGCTCGAGGTTGAAGAAGGGTGCAACGGTTGAGGCCGGGGCAAAGCGCAGCGACAGCATCTGCACCAGATAGGCGACCGCATAGAGCCCGGCAAGGCCTCCGAGAAAGGCATAACCCGGCGCCGTGGCGGTGCCGCCGGGCAGGACTTGCAAGACTCCGCCGCTCACATAAATGGCAACCAGCAGGGTTGCCGGCCAGATGGCGAGATGCACCAGAGTGCCGAAGACCGTCGGCGTCAGATGCCGCGAGATGGCGCGGCCGGAAAAGAACTGCAGCACCGCGCCCGCCGCCGCTGCTGCTGCCAGTGCCAGTCCGCGCGGATCGAGGCCTTCGAAACTTGGGCCCACGGCAACCGCAAGGCCGGCAAAGGCGAACAGCGAAATTGCAATGCGGAGCAGGCCCGGCCGGCGGCCTTCGATCAGGGGCGAAGCCAGCAGAATGATCAGCGGAAACGAAAAAAAGATAATGACCGCCAGGCCCACCGGAATGAACTGTCCGGCCGCGAGATAGCCAACCGAGATCACCAGCGTCGAGACTGCCTGGGTGGCGAATGAGCCGAGTGCGGCGCGCGGCAAGGCAAAACTTTCGCCGCGCAGGATCGCCAGGACGGCAAAGGCGATGGCGACGACCGAAGTGCGGAAGAAGGTACTCTCGACCGGCGGCACGCCGTTTTCGAAAGCGGCGCGGGAGAAATTCGGGATCAGCCCGTACAGTGCCGCCGCCGAAAGCGCGCAGGCTATTCCCAGACTGGCGCGATGGATCATGCAATGCCGGTTCGGCGAGAAGCGCTACTTGGCACGCTTCTTCTTCTTTTTCTTAGGACTGCCGGCGTCGGAACCCTGGGCCACCGGTTTCTGCGGCCTCGGCGCGGGTTCCGTGGACAGGGCGGCGATCTTCGCGAAGGTTTCGGGCGCCATCACTTCGCAGGGCGCATTCTGTCCGAGATAGTGGATACACAGCGACGCGGCCGTGGGCTTGTCGAGATTCCACAGCATGGCCGCGAAGAGGTATTTTCCCGGCATGCGGACGACGCCCGCATCGCCCGCCGCCTCAAGTCCGGCGGGGCTTAGAAGCCGGCCGCGCAACGTCATCCCGGCCTTCTCGGCCGTGTCGTAGTCGCCAAGGGAAATGCCCCAGCCGCCAAGCTCCCTGGCGCGAACCATGGCGACCGGCGCCTTCCGCCTGCACACCTTCGCGGTCATGTCGGCGGGAACCACCG
>JANMQB010000169.1:0-1669 GCA_031370155.1 Hyphomicrobiales bacterium
ATTGATTGGGGCAAGGGAATAATGGTTGAATTCGCACTTCCCAGGAACTCGAAAGTCCAGCCCGGCCGGCAGTGGCCTCAGCCTTTGGGCGGGCGGCTCCGGGAGTTTTGCGTCTATCGCTGGAATCCCGAGGACGGAAACAACCCGCGGCTCGATACCTAACACGTCGACATGGAACAATGCGGGCCCATGGTTCTCGATGCGCTGATCAAGATCAAGAACGAACAGGACGCAACCCTCACCTTCCGGCGCTCGTGCCGGGAAGGGGTGTGCGGTTCCTGCGCCATGAACATCGACGGCACCAATACGCTCGCCTGCATCAAGGCCTGCGCCGATGTCAAAGGCCCTCTCCGCATCTATCCCCTGCCGCACCTGCCGGTGGTCAAGGACCTGGTGCCCGATCTCTCCCACTTCTATGCCCAGCACCGCTCGATCGAGCCGTGGCTCAAGACGGTGACGCCGGAGCCGGTGACCGAGTGGAAGCAAAGCCACGCGGACCGGGCCAAGCTCGACGGGCTCTATGAGTGCATCCTGTGCGCCTGCTGCTCGACCTCGTGCCCCTCCTATTGGTGGAACGGCGAGCGCTATCTGGGGCCCGCCGTGCTGCTGCAGGCCTATCGCTGGCTGATCGACTCGCGCGACGAGGCCACCGGCGAGCGCCTCGACAATCTCGAGGACCCGTTCCGGCTGTACCGCTGCCACACCATCATGAATTGCACCAAGGCCTGCCCCAAGGGGTTGAATCCGGCCAAGGCCATCGCCGAAATCAAGAAAATGATGGTCGAGCGCCGCCTCTGATTTCCGGCCCGGCCATTGCACTTCCCTAAGCAAGGGTTAATCTCTTGTGCCAGGGAGGGACAGAATGGCGAGGCTTCCCGTCGTCGCGGGCATCATTCTCTGCCTGCTGCAAGCCGAAGGGCTGGCTGGAACGGCGCACGGCGCCTTCACGGCGGGGATCGTCATCGGCAAGGTGAAGCCGCCCAAGCCGCCGAAACTCCGCTACACCTGGGGTGCCGCCGCCATCAGTCTGGCGCGGGCGGGCTATGAAAACCCGCGCCGCATAGGGGCCGCGGGCGATCTTTACTGGTTCGAGGCCCAGCGCGCCGGAGCGCGGTTCCGGGTGGCGGTATGGATCGCCACCGGCCGGATCGCCGCCGTCCGTCCGGCATAGGCTTGCCGCCATAGGTTGGGCTGGAGTTGCCCGGCAAACCCGCCTATATCCGGCGCAATTTGCCGCCCAGGATATTGCCCATGATCCAACCTTCCTTCGACAGTTTCAAGTGCCGCAAGAGCCTCAAGGTGGGCGCCAAGACTTACAGCTATTTCAGCATCAAGGCGGCGGAGCAGAACGGCCTCAAGGGCATTTCGCGGCTGCCCTATTCGCTGAAGGTGCTGCTGGAAAATCTGCTGCGCCACGAGGATGGGCGCTCGGTGACCCGCGCCGACATCGCGGGCTTCGCCGCCTGGCTCGGCAATCGTGGGCGTGCGGAAATGGAAATCGCCTTCCGCCCGGCCCGCGTGCTGATGCAGGATTTCACCGGGGTTCCGGCGGTGGTCGATCTCGCCGCCATGCGCGATGCGATGCGGGCGCTGGGCCACGACCCGCGCAAGATAAATCCGCTCGCCCCCGTCGATCTGGTCATCGACCATTCGGTGATGGTCGACTATT
>JANMQB010000183.1:0-1574 GCA_031370155.1 Hyphomicrobiales bacterium
CCCAGGACCGCCAACAGCATGCTCACCACGGCGATCACCCAAAAGGGCTGATTGGGAAACAACTGCCCATATGCGAGGGCCGAAACGAGCCCCAGACCCAGCGCCGCTACGATCCGCAGCAGTTGATAGATCGCCGGAGTACGCCGCCCGTAATATCCGGCCAGATTGAGAAACCGCCTCAGCTCGGACTTATCCTCCTCATTGGCGGGAAGCAGCCCGTCAAGAAATCCGCCGGAGCGGGCGCCGGTCAAGATCTCGGGCGGTACGTCCCATGGCCCCGCCAGGCGGCCGCCCGAGACGGCACGGCGGCGGACATCGAGCCACGAACCGGTCAGACTCGCGACCACGAAGGTCGCGAGCACGACGCTGAGGAAGACGGCGATGTAGAATGCAATATCGCCGCGCGCCAGAATGCCGGACAACAGTTCTTGCACCATCGGCTGCCTCTCAATATTTGAAGTTGATCATTTTATACATGATCAAGTCGCCGATCAGTGCCCAGACGCACAGGGCCGCGAGCGCCGGCAGGAAGACGGGTTCGTCCCAGACGTCGAGGTAGTAAGAGGGGTTTTGCACGAATATGGCGCCGGAGATGGCGAAGGGGAGGATGGTAAGTCCATAGGCCGAAATCCTGCCCTCGGCCGACAGCGCGCGCACCTTGCGGCGCAACTGGAAGCGGTCGCGCAGGACCTTCGACAGATTGCCGAGAATCTCGCTCAGATTGCCACCTGCCGAATTCTGGATCGAAACCGCCGTGACCAGCAGCGACAGGTCCGCCAGGCCGACGCGATCGGCGAGATTGCGCAGCGCCCGCGGCATGTCGAGGCCATAGGTCATTTCGTCGATGGTGACGCCGAACTCGCTGCCGATCGGATCGGACATTTCCCGCCCCACCATGCTGAGGGCGACGGGAACCGGATGCCCGCTCCGGAGGCTGCGCACGATGACGTCAAGGGCATCGGGCAACTGCCGGGCGAAAGCCGCCTGTCGCCTGGAACGGATCAGCCTTACGACGGCCAGCGGCAGCAGGATCCCCACGACTGCCGCGATCGCCAGGACCACCGGCCACTGCAGGATGGTCAGGAGCTTCAGACCCGTCAGGATTGCCGCGAACAGCGCTGTGACCATGGCCAGGAAGCGCCGCAGCGTGACGCGCAAGCCGGATTGGATCACCAGCCGCCTGAGCCAGCCCGCCAGTTGCAGTTCGCCATCGACGATGCCGCGCTCGGCTTTCAGCCGCAGCAGGGCCTGCTCACCTACGACACCGTCGTTGAGAGCCTTGAGACGCCGGTTGATGCCGCGGCTGCGACCGATGGGCCGCGCCAGCGCAAGATAAGCGGCTTCGACCAGAAAGATCGTGGCCACCGCCGCGGCGATGTAGAAGGCTATTCGCGTGAGGGCTTCAAAATCCATGGGTCACAACTGCCTTGCCGGATCGAAATAGCTCGCCGGAACGCTCAAACCGCGCGACGCGAGTTCGGCGAGGAATTTCGGCCGGACGCCCGATGCCTGGTAATGCCCGTGGATCGTGCCGTCTTCGGCCGTCGAGACCCGTTGAAAGCGGAATATCTCCT
>JANMQB010000263.1:0-1978 GCA_031370155.1 Hyphomicrobiales bacterium
ACACCGCCCAGGATATCGGTACTTACAAGCCGAGCGGGCGCAACTTCGACTACATGATCGACAAGGTCCAAAGTCTCGGTATCGCCAAGTCGGAAATTCTACATACGGCCGAGAGCCTGTTTCACGACCATGCCCCCGCCAACAAGCATGGGCTGGCTTCCTGCTGGATTTACCGGCGGCACGATCAGCAGGGTTTCGGGGCCACGATGAATCCGGGTGCTTTGCCGAAGCACAATTTCCGCTTCAACAGCATGGCGGACATGGTCAAGGCGCATCGGAAAGAACTGGACGGCGGAAGCTCGGCTCTCTGTTTGCCGTCATAGCCATCCAACGGCCGCCGAAAATGCTGATCAGCACCGCGCCGACAATGATGAAGCCACCGATGAAGGCGGCGCGTTCCGGCGTTTCTCCCACCGCCAGCCACGGCCATAGCGGATTGATCACCGCATCGAGCATGACGATGAGGGAGAGGGTGATGGCGGGCACCGATTTGGCGCCCTTGGCATAGAAGATCAGCGGAATGGCGAGCTGCAGAAGGCCCATGGCCGAGAGGAGGAGCACATCGAGGGGGGCCACATCGAAGCCGCCGCCGGCATGGCCGGCAAGAAATCCCAAGCCTCCGGTAATGAAGAAGGTGGCGAAACCGCCCACACAGATTGCCGGCACCATGTCGACGCTACGATAGCGCCGCAATGTCAAAGTCTGTCCGGCGAAAGCAATGGGAACGCAGACCGAAACCAGTATGCCGAGCCATCTTCCGGCTTCAAGGCCGTCCCAGGCGATGACGCCGACGCCGGCGAGCGCCAGTATGGCCGCGATCCAGGCAATTAGTCCCGGTCTTTCGCCGGTGACCCACGGGCTGAGCAGGCCGGTGAAGAGTGGCGACGTGGCGCCGATTACCGAAATGACGGCGGTGCTCACCATGGTGAGCGAGGTCACATAGAGCGTCGAACCGAGGGAGAAGAAGCCGGCCGCGGCGGCAAGTGCTACCAGCGGGACTTCGCGAAATTTCGCCAGCGTGCCGCGCCCGTAGACGGCGAGGAGATAGACGAGGAGCGCCACGGACATCCAGTAGCCGCGCCAGCAATTGATCTGCCAACCGTCAAGGCCCGGAAGCAGGCGGACAAAGACGCCGGAAAGGCTCCAGCCAAGGGTTGCGAGCAGGACGAAGGTGACGCCTGTTCCGTAGCTCTGCTGCCCATCGCTCATGACTCCACTGTATCAGGCCCGCAGCGCATTGTTGTCAGGATCGTAGGGACTTTCGGGAATGACAGTTGCCTTGAACAGCTTGTCGAGAATCTTGATCTCGAGTTCGCTGCCGAGGCTCGAATGTTCCGGCTTCACCATGGCGAGCGCCAGGGACTTGTTCACGCGCCAGCCAAAGCCGCCATTGGTGGCGCGGCCCACAAGCTTGCCCTTGGCATAGATGGGCTCGGAGCCGCGCGCGTCCGAATCCTTGTCAGTGACGCCATGCACTTCAAGCGTCACGAAATTCCAGTTGGGGCACTTTTCGCGACCCGCAACCAGCGCATCGCGGCCGATGAACTGACCCTTGTTGGGATGAACGAAGCGGTCGAGCCCCGATTCATAGGCCGAATATTCGATCGAGAGCTCGCGCGGAATGAGGCGGTAGCTCTTTTCGACGGAGAGCGACGACATCGCCTTGATGCCATAGGGACGGATGCCGAATTCCTCACCCGCACCCATGATGAGATCGAAAATCTCGTTCTGCTGCTCAATCGGGTGGTGGAACTCCCAACCCAGCTCGCCGACGAAATTGACGCGGAGCGCATGGGCGGAGGCTGGACCGATGCTGATCTCCTTGCCGGAAAGCCAGGGGAAGGCTTCGCTGGAGAGATCGGTGTCGGTGAGCTTCTGCAGAACTTTCCGCGAATTGGGGCCGGCCAGCACCAGGACACCGAGCCGCGTGGTGATGGCATTGAGGCGCACCGAATCGTCGGCGGGCGCAAGCTTTCGC
>JANMQB010000293.1:0-6171 GCA_031370155.1 Hyphomicrobiales bacterium
GCCGCGGCCGTGACCATCCCGGATTTCCATTTCCACATGGCGATCGCCTACGCCATCTTGCGTCACAACGGCGTACCGCTCGGCAAGGCGGATTTCCTCGGCAAGCTGGACACTGTCGCGTTGACACCTGGACCGCGTTGAAACGGATTTCGCGCGCGCCTATCAGCGGTGCCTTCACTTTTGGGAGTTGAAATGGCCCTGTCGCATTAACTTGGGCACTATCATGTCTGGACGGCGCCCTGCTGGCTGCTTGCAAGAGAGGTCCTAAGTCCGCTCCGGGTCAATCGTGTCGGTTGGGCCATGTCCGCGACATGTCCGGTCAGCGGGTAATTCCGGAAATGGTTGTTCGCTGTTGATGGCGTAGCATGAGACGTGATTCAAGCTCCCAAACTGGAGCCACGGAATCATGCGGTATGAACTTAGTGACCGTGAGTGGCATGTCATGAAGCCCATGCTCCCGAACAAGCCGCGCGGCGTGCCGCGTGTGAACGACCGACGGGTACTCAATGGAATCTTCCGGGTCCCGCGGTCAGGCGCGCCTATTTCTCCCGCTTTCCCGAGACGATGAGCCCCAGAATCTCGTGCTCCGTGGTGCGCTTGATTTCTCGCTCGCCGACATTCTCGCCGCGCTTCAAGACCATCACCCGGTCGCCGACGGCAAAGATATCCTGAAGCCTGTGGGAAATGATGATCTGGGCGACGCCGTGCTTCTTGAGCTCGAGCATGGTTTCGAGCAACCGTTCGGTCGCCACAACCGAGAGATTGGCGGTCGGCTCGTCGAGAACGACCACCCGCGGCTCGAATGAAATCGCCCGCGCAATGGCGACCGATTGCTGCCGTCCGCCCGACAGGCTCTCGACCCGCTGATAGACCGAATTGACATCGACCTTGAGCCGCTTCAGCACCTTGTCGGCTTCCGCGTACATGGTCTTGCGGTCGACGAACGGGCCCTTGCGCGGCCAGCGGCCGAGGAAGATGTTCTGGCCGACATCCATATTCCCGCACAAAGCGAAATCCTGGTAGATCATCTCGATCCCGGCATCGCGGCTTTCATGCGGACTCTTGAAGTTGACGGTCTTTCCCGCCACCAGGACCTCGCCCGCGTCGCGGTGATAGGCGCCGGTCAGGATTTTCATGAGCGTTGACTTGCCGGCCGAATTGTCGCCGACGAGACCGAGGACTTCCCCGGGGAATAGGCGCAGATCGACATCGGCGAGCGCGCGCACCGGGCCGAAGGCCTTGCTGACACCGCGCATCTCGATGATGGGCTGTTCCGGGGAGCTTGTTTCCTCAAACACCGGAGCGCCCCTCCACAAGAGATCGCTTGGCGAACAGGCGTCTCAAGACGGTCCCCAAGGCAGCGGTCTGGCGTAGCCAGATGTCGCCAACCACGGCGAGGATCAGGATGAGGCCGATGAAGACATTTACCCAATGCTGAGACAGCACGAAGGATGACCCGTCGGCGCGAATGACCTGAAGCGAAAGCAGGGCGCGCAGGAGAGTGATCACGGCGGCGCCGGCAAGCGAACCGATGATGGTGCCGAAGCCGCCGAAGATCGACCCCCCGCCGATGATGACCGATGCGATGGCGTCGAGCTCGCGGAACTGGCCCGCGGTCGGGATGAAGCTGCGGTAGAATGCGATATAGATGACCCCGGCAAATGACCCGCACAAGGCGGAAAAGACGAGGCTCAGCGCCCGTACGCGGTCGGTGTTGACGCCGGCATAGGCCGCGGCGCGGATATTGCCGCCGGTCGCATAGAACTGCTGGCCCCAGATCGTATAGCCGAGAATGACCCCGGTGATGACCGCCAGCACGGTCATGAAGATGCTTTGCACGCTGAGCGCCGCGCTCAGATTGAAAAGGAACGAGCCGGGTTCGGGCGCGATATCGAAATACCTCAATGCTTCGATCAGTTTGCGGCCGATCAGATTGAAACTTTCCGGAAAGCCGAAAAGCTCGCGGCCGGACACGATCCATGCGGCGATGCCCCGGGCGGTATAGAACATGCCGAGAGTGGCGACGAATGCGGGGAGCCCGAAACGGACCGTGACAAGCGCGTTGACCGCGCCCGCCAGCATGCCGCCGCACAGGGCCAGAAGGACGGATGTCCACGGGTCGAAACCCATCGTCTTCATCGAGAACGCCGCGATCGCCCCGCTCATGGCGAGCACCGAGCCGACCGACAGGTCGATATCGCCATTGGCGATCACGAATGTGAGGCCGATTGCCAGTAGCGCCACCTCGGTAAAGGCGAGGATGAGGTTGAAGGAATTGTCCAGGCCGCCCCAGAAATCGGGGCGGAGATAGAGCCCGGCAAACCACAGTACCACCGCGATGATGATCGCAGCCGCGTCGCGTCTTGCCAGGAATTTGCCGAGGCCGCGCGCGTTGAGGGCACGGTCGGAGACCACGCTGCCCCTGGTCTGGGCGCCGACGCCCGCGACACCGCCGGTATCGGGGGCCGGCGGTATCGGCAGGCCCCGAATCCGCGCCCACAATCTCCCGATCGCGTTGCGCCGGATCAGCCACGGCTCGATCAGCACGGCGAGGATCAGAATGAGCCCCAGAAAGGCCGGCACGGCTCCTGGCGGCAGCTGGGCCACCGCCTGCACCTTCATTTCGACGTTATCGACCAGTACAATGCGGGTAATCGGGTAGCCTTCGCGCAGGACCTTGTCGACGAGCACGATGAGGATGACACCCAGCATGCTGCCGAGGACACGGCCACGGCCGCCGAGTATCGACGCGCCCCCGACGATGACCGCCGCGATGACGATCAATTCCAGGCCCTGGCCCGACTGGGCGATCAGGGCGCGATCCTGAGCGACCTGCATCATGCCGGCGACCGTCGCGCAGAAAGCGGATATCAGATAGGCGCGCATGCGCACCCAGTGGGTCGGGATTCCGGCATAGGCCGAAGCGAGCTCGTTGCCGCCGGTTGCGAAAGTCTGGTAGCCCGCGGTGGTCTTGGCGAGCAGGACCATTCCGATGCCGGCAAAGACGGCGAAGACGAAAACTTGGTTGTTGAAGCCCCAGGCATTGTTCTCGCCGATGAAAAAGAATTCGGGATATTCCTTGGCCTTGGCCAGGAAGGAAATGGTCTTGCCGCCGGACAAACCGGTTACAATACCGCGGCCGATGAACAGTATGGTCAGCGTCGCGATGAACGCCGGAACCCGCAGGATCGTTACGAGAACGCCGTTGATGAGCCCGACCACGAGGCCGACCGCCAGGGTCCAGGCGATTGCCGGAAACAGGCCTGTGTTGAAATAGGACGGCGCGAAAGATATCGCGAAGACCGCCGCGGTCAGCCCGTAGAGCGAGCCGACCGACAGGTCGAGATCCTTGTTGACGATGACGAAGGTCATGCCGACCGCCATCACGCCGTAGCGCGCGGCATCGCGCATGACCGAGGAGAGAGCGGCGGTCGACCCGAAAAACTTGGGATTGATGTAGACGCCGGCGAGGTAGAGCAAGATCAGGAAAACGATCAAGCCCACTTCCCATCCACCGATAATCTCGAGCGGCGGCCGGCGGCGACTCGATGGCGAAGGCGCGGTGACAGCGGCGGACATGCGACCCAGATGCTAGCGGGAAGGGCTATTGAGTCAATGGCGCGGAAGAGGCCGAAGCCTCTTCCGCGGGATTGCCTGAGACGGATCAGTTCTCGTTGCGCTTGCCGACCGTCTCGACATTCGCCTTGGTCACGACCTGGGCGCGGGTGTCGAGATTGGCCGCCGCGATGCCGCGGTCGATCTGGAGATAGAGCTGCATGACCGGCCAGAAGCCTTGCAGGAACGGCTGCTGACCAAGCGAGCCGGTGAGCGCGCCGGATTTGAGGCCCTCGAGAATCGGCGGGCCGAGATCGTAGCCGAAGGCACAGACCTGTCCTTCCTTCTTGGTCTGGGTGATTGCCGTGACGATCGCCGGCGTGACGGCGCCGTTGGGGCCGAATATACCGACGACGTCGCCGCGCGATTCGAGGAGGGTGACGATCGAGCCCGGAATGTCCTGATCGTTGACCGCGATGCCGATCTTCTCCGGTCCCGCGTCGACGGTGAAGTTGGCGAGCTTGCCGGCGGCATTGAGGTCCTTGACCACCTGGTCGAAGGCGGCGACCACGCGGTTGTTGACTTCGACATTGCCCGCCGTCGTCTGCGACGGGAACAGGATCGTGCCCTTGTCGAGGCCCTTGTCGAGCAGGCTTTTGGCGTGCGCGGCGCCGCCGAACGCCGCGGCCGCGGCGCTTTGGCCGGTATGGCTGATGCCGTCGCGCAAATAGATCGTCGGGTCGAAGGAATTCGTCGTCGCGACCGGAATGCCCTGGTCGAGCAGTTTCTTGACGATGTCATTATAGGCGCCGACCTGCGGCGTCGTCAGGATCAGTCCGTCGATGGTCGGGTCCTGAATGATCTGGTTCAAAATTTCGATCTCGCGCACGACGTCGTCGGTCGGCGATTCCGAGCCGAGCAGCAGGATCTTGGCGCCGATCATATTGCCGGCGACTGTCGCGCCGACATAGACTGGGTCGAAGAAGCCGTTGCCGGCCGTGTGGGTGACGATGGCGAAGGTCAGATGGCCGTCGGCCGAATGGAAATTCTTGGTGGCTTCGGCCTCCTTGGCCGCGTCCTCGAATGTATAGCCGCCGACCGCCTTGGTGATGGTCCCGGTGTCCTGGGCCTGTGCCCCGGCCGAAACCAAGGCAGCGAGCGCCCACAGGCTCACCGAAGCAAGAGCATTACGCATTGATATCCTCCCATTTTTTCGCCTTCATCGCGTTTCTCGGACAAAAGCGTTGACAAGACTAGTCTAGCGCAAGGGCAGCCGCAATCGGCTTGATGGCTACCGGCCGAGGCAACTCTTTGTACGCCTCGGTCGTCCTTGGTGCGGTCCGCCTCCCTTTTGTTGCGCCATTGCGCCCACAAGCCCATGCGCTAATCTCCGGCGCAATGACGAGGAGTCACCCATGACGGCCAGCAAGCAAGTTCCCCTTCGCGCCCGCGTCGAAGGCGGCGGCACGCCGAAAATGACGGGGCGCTTCGAGATCAAGTCGGAGACCGGTCTTCTCAAGGACGTGCTGTTGGGTCCGTCGGAAAGTTTCCGCTGGCTGGGGCTGGAGAATGCCGCATGGTCGTCGCTGGTGCGCGATACGATGCGCAAAGGCTACAAGTTCGACAAGCAGGTGGCGATGCGCCAGCACCGCGAGATGGTCGATTGTTACAATCAGGCCGGCGTCACCACGCATTTCCTGCCGCTCGACATGACCATTCCCTATCAGGTCTACGCGCGTGACTCATCCTTCATGTCGCCCTATGGCGCCGTGGTGTGCCAGTTGGCCAGCCCCCGGCGGCGCGGCGAATATGCGGCTGTGCTGCGCTTCTATCTCGAGAACGACATCCCGATTTACGATATGGTGTCGGCGGGCAATTTCGAAGGCGGCGATTTCAACATCATCCGCGATGGCCTGGCACTTGTGGGGTACACGGATCATCGCTCCGAGGAAGTGGCGGCAAGCCAGGTGGCGCAGTGGTTCATCAAGGAAGGCTGGGAAATCAAGTTCGCGCCCATCGACCAGTTCTATGTCCACATCGACCTGATGGTCTGCATGCTGAACGATCACTGCGCCGCGGTGTGCCTCGAAACCACCGAGGACGATGTCGTGGCCTGGCTGAAGTCGAAGAAGATCGAAATCATCCCGGCAAGCTTCAAGGAGACGATGGCGCTGGGCTGCAATGTCGTCTCGCTCGGCAACGACCGCGTGCTGTCGACAACCGCCGCCAAGGACCTTAACGCCAACCTGCGGGCGGCGGGCTTCCAGGTCTACGATCCCGATATGACGATGTTCCTGCAAGCCGGCGGTGGCGTCCACTGCATGTGCCAGCCCTTGCGGCGCGAGGCGGCGTGAGTTGACCGATTGACTCTGGTTCAACACGCCCAGTAAGATTGCGCCGCATCGTCAGAACGCGGACGATGAACGGCAACGCAGGTCATTGCCGCAACATGCGTCCGTGGAGCACCTGCCGTGACGACATTCGACTTTTCGGCATTCACCACCAGTTTCGACTTGACCGTCGACCAGAATGTCGACGCCGCGGTGATGCAAGGGACGGATGTTGATGAATTCGGCGACACTTTTCTGCAGTGGCGCACGACTTTCTTTGAGACGG
>JANMQB010000307.1:0-12403 GCA_031370155.1 Hyphomicrobiales bacterium
GGTGCGTTTCGGCGCGGTCGGGTCCTTCGACAACCTAAATCCCTATACGTTCAAGGGCGAGACCGCGACTGGCACCATCAACGAAACGCTGCTCACATCTGCGCTGGACGAGCCTTCGACCGAATACGGACTCGTCGCGGCACAAGTCTGGCATCCGGACGACCGCTCCATGGTGGTCTACCAACTGCGGCCGGGGGCGCGTTTTCACGACGGCAAGCCGATGACGCCGGACGATGTGATGTGGAGCATGGAGACGCTGCGCGAGTCGCACCCGTTCTATAATTCCTACTACAAGAACATCACCAAGGCCGAGCAGACGGACGAGCATGAGGTGACCTTCGTCTTCGACCAGATGTGCAACCGCGAACTGCCGCTGATCACCGGCCAGCTTCCGGTGCTGCCCAAGCACTGGTGGACGGGAAACGATGCGGCGGGGAAACCGCGCAACATTCAGGAGACGACGCTGGAAGTGCCGCTGGGATCGGGCGTTTATAGTGTAGCCAATGTGAAGCCGGGCGCCTCGGTGCTGTTGCGGCGGGTTGCCGATTATTGGGGCAAGGATCTGCCGGTCAATATCGGCCAGAATAATCTCGAAGAGATCGAATACATCTATTTCCGCGATGCCAACGTGGCGCTTGAAGCCTTCAAGGGCGACCAGTTCGACTGGCGCATCGAGACCAGCTCCAAGGCCTGGGCGACCGCCTATGATTTTCCCGCCATCAAGGATGGCCGCGTCATCAAGGAAGAAATCCATCTGAAGCAGGTGGAAGGCATGCAGGGCTGGGCCTTCAACATCAGGCAGGCGAAATTCCAGGATGCGCGGGTCAGGCGCGCCTTCAATTTCGCCTTCGATTTCGAATGGTCCAACGCCAATCTCTTCTATGGCCAGTACACGCGCTCGCGCAGCTATTTCAACAATTCCGAAATGGAAGCCAAGGGCCTGCCAAGCCCGGAGGAACTGGCGATCCTCGAGCCCCTGAAGGACCAGATACCGCCCGAGGTGTTCACGGCCGAGTATGTGAACCCTGCCAACCCGACGCCGCAGGACCGGCGCAAGAACTTGCGCGAGGCCTCGCGGCTGTTCGCGGAGGCGGGCTGGACCGTCGCCCAGGCCGGTTCCGGATCGTTGCTCAAGAATGACAAGGGCGAGCAATTCACTGTCGAGTTCCTTCTCGACTCGCCACTGTTCGAGCGCATAGCGCTGCCTTATCAACAACAACTTGAACTCCTCGGCATCGGCGTCACCGTCAAGACCATCGACAGTGCGCAATATGAGCGCCGGACCCAGACCTTCGACTACGACATCATCGTCGGCAACTGGGGCCAGTCGCTTTCGCCCGGCAAAGAGCAGCGCGACTTCTGGGGGAGCGAGGCGGCGGACAGGAACGGCAGCCGCAACTACATTGGCATCAAGAGCGCGGCCATCGACAAGATTATCGATGCGATCATTTTCCCGGGCGGCGGCGAGAGCCAAATCACCGCCTGCGGGGCGGGTAACCGTGAGAGCCTCATCACCGCCTGCAAGGCGCTGGACCGGGTGCTGATCTGGAGCCATTTCGTCGTGCCCATGTGGTACATTCCCTATGAGCGCACGGCGCGCTGGGACCGCTTCGGCAAGCCGGACAAGCTTCCAGACTATTCGACCGGCTTCCCGTCGATTTGGTGGTGGGACGAGACACGCGCCACGAAGGTCAAGGGTTGATGCGGTTCACCGGGGCCGCGCTTGCGCTCATCGTGATGGCGGCAACGGCGGGTGCCGCGCCCCGCCACGGGCTGTCGGTGTTCGGAGAACTGAAATACGCGCCGGATTTCGCGCATTTCGCCTATGTCAACCCGGATGCGCCGAAGGACGGGCGGATCGCGTTGATCGGGGCCACGGCCAATGATACTTTTGACAGTTTCAACGGCTATATCCTGAAGGGCGATCCGGCCCAGGGCATCGATCTGATGTTCGATACGCTGATGACCCGGGCTTTCGACGAGCCCGATGCCGTCTATGGTCTGGTGGCGAAGACGGCAGAAGTCGCCGACGACAAAGCAAGCGTGACTTTTGTCTTGCGCGAAGAGGCCACATTCGCCGATGGCTCGGCGTTGACGGCGGATGACGTGTGCGACAGTTTCCGTCTGTTGTCGGCCCATGGCCACGAGAACATCAAGATCACCATCCGCGACGTGGAAAGCTGCGATGTGCTGGGTTCTCATGACCTGCGCTATCGCTTCGAGGGCGTGAATACGCGCGACCTGCCGCTCACCGTGGCCACGCTGCCGATTTTCTCAAAGGCCTATTACCGCAAAGTCGATTTCACGAAATCGACGCTGGAGCCGCCGCTGGGCTCCGGCCCCTACAAGGTAAAGAGCTTCAAGCCCGGCGAATATGTGGCCTATGAGCGGCGTCCCGACTACTGGGCGAATGATTTGCCGGTGAACCGGGGGCGCTACAATTTCGCCGAGGTCCGCTTCGAATATTTCCGCGAACGGATCGCCGGACTCGAAGCGTTGAAGTCGGGCGTGATCGATCTGCGCGAGGAATTTACCTCGCGCGAGTGGGCCACGGCTTATGATTTCCCCGCGCTCCACGACGGGCGGGTGAAGCAATTGGTGTTGCCGGACGAAACGCCGTCCGGCGCGCAAGGGTTCTTTTTCAATCTGCGGCGAGAGAAATTCCACGACATCCGGGTGCGCAAGGCGCTAAACCTCGCCTTTGATTTCGAATGGTCGAACAAGAATCTATTCTATGGTCTCTACAAACGCACCACGAGCTTCTTCGAGCTGTCGCCGCTCAAGGCGGATGGCGTTCCGCCGCCGGAGGAACTGGCCGTTCTCGAGCCGATGCGCGCGACATTGCGGCCGGAAGTCTTCGGCGAACCGGAATTGCCGCCGGTAAGCGATGGCTCAGGCCAGGACCGCAAGCTCTTGCGCCGCGCCTCGCAGCTTCTTGATGAAGCGGGTTGGGCCACCGATGGCACACTGCGGCGCAATGCCAAAGGCGAGACTCTCGCCATCGAGTTCCTGATCGAAAGCCCGGTCTTCGAACGCATTCTTGGACCCTATATCAAGAACCTGAAGCTCCTCGGCATCGATGCCGCAATCCGCACCGTGGACGAGGCGCAGTACCAGTCGCGGCGCGAGAGCTTCGACTATGACATAATCTCGAGCCGCTTCGCCTCAGGCGTGACACCGGGCGACGATCTCCGCATCTTTTTCGGTTCGTCCTCGGCCAATGCGGCGGGCAGTTTCAACGCATCGGGTGTGGCTTCGCCCGAGATCGATGGACTCATAGTCAAAGTGGTCGCGGCGAAAACCCGTGAAGAATTGAATGTGGCCGGCCGGGCGCTCGACCGGGTCCTGCGCGCCGAGCATTTCTGGGTGCCGAACTGGCACAAGGGAAGCCACTGGATCGCCCATTGGGACGTCTTCGGCCGCCCCGCCATCAAGCCGAAATACGACCGTGGCATTGTCGACACCTGGTGGTATGACGCGGACAAAGCCTCGAAGATCAAACGCGGAAACTGACCCCTCGCCATGGGCGCCTATATCCTCAAACGCTTCCTGCTGATGATCCCGACGCTGCTTGGAGTCATGCTGATGACTTTCGCCGTCATCCAGTTCGTGCCCGGCGGGCCGATCGAGCAGGTGATCGCCAGGATGCAGGGAACCGGCACCGATTCGACCTCGCGGATCACCGGCGATACTGGAAATGAGGCGGGCGGCAACCAGCAGACCCAGACCGGAACCGGCGGCGGCGAGACCGCCTTCAAATACCGCGGCGCCCAGGGCCTCGATCCGGAATTCATAAAGGACCTCGAACGCCAGTTCGGCTTCGACAAGCCGGTGCACGAGCGTTTCTTCCTGATGATGACGAATTATCTCACCTTCAATTTCGGCGAGAGCTATTTCCGCGACCGCAGCGTCGTCGGCCTGATGATCGAGAAAATGCCGGTGTCGATCTCGCTCGGCCTGTGGCTCACCCTGGTGCAGTATCTCGTGTCGATCCCGCTCGGTATCCGCAAGGCGGTCCATGACGGTAGCAATTTCGACATCTGGACCTCGGGCGTCATCATCGTCGGTTATGCCATACCGAGTTTCATCTTCGCCATATTGTTGATCGTGGTGTTCGCCGGCGGCAGCTATTTCACCTGGTTTCCGTTGCGCGGGATCACCTCGGACTATTTCGAGCAACTGGGCTTCTTCCGCAAGATCGCCGATTATGCTTGGCATATGACGCTGCCGCTCTTCGCCATGGGGATCGGCGCCTTCGCCACCATGACACTGCTCACCAAGAACTTCTTCCTCGATGAAATCCGCAAGCAATATGTGGTGACGGCGCGGGCCAAGGGCCTGAGCGAACGCCAGGTGCTTTATGGACACGTATTCCGCAACGCCATGCTCTTGGTCATTTCCGGCTTTCCGGGCGCGTTTCTCAGCGCCTTCTTCACCGGCGCCCTGCTGATCGAGACGGTGTTCTCGCTCGATGGCCTGGGTTTTCTCTTCTACAAGGCCGCACTCGACCGCGACTACCCGATCATTTTCGCCAATCTCTATATTTTCACCCTGGTCGGCCTGGTCGTCGGGCTCATTTCCGATCTCATGTACACCTGGATCGATCCGCGCATCGATTTCGAGCGGCGGGAGCTCTGAGCGATGCGCCTGCCGAAACTCTCGGGCCTCAACGCGCGCCGCTGGCAGATCTTCCAATCGAACCGGCGCGGCTTCTGGTCATTCTGGATTTTCCTGGCGCTGTTCCTGATCTCGCTGTTCGCGCCGTTCATCTCCAACGACAGGCCGATGCTCGTCTCTTACAAGGGCGAGCTGCTGTTCCCGGTCTTCGTGGAGTATCCGGAAGCGAAATTCGGCGGCTTCCTGGCGCGCACCGATTTCCGCGATCCGGTCAATCAGGAGGAAATCGCCGCCAATGGCTGGATGATCTGGCCGCTGATCCGCTATTCCTACAACACCGTCAACAACGAGCTGCCGTTTCCGGCGCCGTCGCGGCCCGCCTTCCGGCTCACCCGTGACGAGGCCTGCTCCAAATATGCGCAAGGTGCGGCGGACGCCAATTGCACCTTCGGCAACATGAACTGGCTGGGCACCGACGACCAGGGCCGCGACGTGGTGGCGCGCCTCATCTACGGCTTCCGCATCTCCGTCGCCTTCGGCCTCATTCTCACCCTCATGTCCTCGGCGATCGGCATGGCGGCGGGCGCGGTGCAGGGTTATTTCGGCGGCTGGACCGACCTCCTGTTTCAGCGTTTCATCGACATCTGGACGTCGATGCCGACCCTCTATCTCTTGATCATTCTCGCCGCCTTCATCACGCCGAGTTTCTGGATCCTGCTGTTCATCCTGGTGCTGTTCTCGTGGACGGGGCTGGTCGGCCTGGTGCGGGCGGAATTCCTCAGGGCGCGCAATTTCGAATATGTGCGCGCCGCCCGGGCGCTTGGGCTTTCCGACGCCAAGATCATATTCAAACATCTGCTGCCAAATGCGGTGGTCTCGACCATTACCTTCATGCCTTTCATTCTGTCGGGTTCGGTGACGACGCTGACCGCGCTCGACTTCCTCGGCTTCGGCTTGCCGCCGGGCTCGCCGTCGCTGGGCGAGCTCGTTGCGCAGGGCAAGAACAATCTGCAGGCCCCGTGGCTCGGCTTCACCGGCTTCTTCGTCGTCTCGATCATGCTGACGCTCCTGGTCTTCATCGGCGAGGCGGTGCGCGACGCGCTCGATCCGCGGAAAACCTTCGCATGAGCCCGCCGCTGCTCGAAGTGAAGGAGCTTTCCGTGGCCTTCCGGCAGGGCGGCCGGGCAACACTCGCCGTCGACCGCATCTCCTTCTCGATCGGCAAAGGCGAGACTCTGGCGCTGGTGGGCGAATCGGGTTCCGGCAAATCGGTTTCGGCATTGTCGATCCTCAAGCTCCTGCCCTATCCGACGGCCGAACATCCGTCGGGTTCCATCGTCTTCAAGGGCGAGGAACTGCTCGACGCCGACGAGCGCGACTTGCGCCGGGTGCGCGGCAATGACATTACCATGATCTTCCAGGAGCCGATGACTTCGCTCAATCCGCTGCATTCGGTGGAGCGGCAGATCGGCGAAATCCTCGAGGTGCACCAGGGCGTCACCGGCGATGCAGCGCGCGCGCGCATCGTCGAGCTCTTGAACAAGGTCGGCATCCGCGATGCGGAAACCCGGCTTCTCGACTATCCGCACCAGCTTTCCGGCGGCCAGCGCCAGCGCGTCATGATCGCCATGGCGCTCGCCAACAACCCGGACCTGCTGATCGCCGACGAGCCGACCACGGCGCTCGATGTCACGGTGCAGGCGCAGATTCTCAAACTGCTCAAGGAACTGCAGGCGGAATCCGGCATGGCGATGCTGCTGATCACCCATGATCTCGGCATCGTGCGACACATGGCGGATAAGGTCTCGGTCATGCAGAAGGGCAAGATCGTCGAGGCGGGCGCGGTCAAGGACATCTTCGCCAAGCCGCGGCACAGCTATACCAGGCTGCTGCTGGCGGCCGAGCCGAAGGGAGCGCCGCCCAAAAGCGATCCCTCCGCGCCCGTCATCATCGAGACCAAGGGCCTCAAGGTGTGGTTCCCGATCAGGCGCGGCTTCTTCCGCAAGGTGGTGGGCCACATCAAGGCGGTGGACGGCGTCGATGCCACGGTGCGGGCCGGCCAGACGCTGGGCATCGTCGGCGAATCGGGATCGGGCAAGACAACGCTGGGGCTGGCGTTGCTGCGGCTCATCGCCTCGGAGGGGCCAATCGTCTATCTCGGCCGGCGCATCGACGACTTCAATTCACGGGCGATGCGGCCGCTGCGCAAGGATATGCAGGTCGTCTTTCAGGACCCCTATGGGTCGCTGAGCCCACGGCTGTCGATCCAGCAGATCGTCGAGGAAGGGCTCCTGGTGCAGGGCAAGGGGCTTTCCGAGGATGAGCGCCGCGCCCGCGTCGCCCAGGCGCTCACCGAAGTGGGCCTCGAGCCCGAGACCATGGACCGCTATCCGCATGAATTCTCCGGCGGCCAGCGCCAAAGGATCGCCATCGCCCGGGCGCTGGCGCTCGATCCCAAATTCATCGTGCTGGACGAGCCTACTTCGGCGCTCGACATGTCGGTGCAGGCGCAGATCGTCGATCTGCTGCGCGGGCTGCAGCAGAAGCACAATCTCGCCTATCTGTTCATCAGCCACGATCTCAAGGTGGTGCGGGCGCTCGCCAACGAGGTGATCGTCATGCGCGACGGCATCGCGGTGGAGCGCGGCGAGGCGGCGCAGATTTTCGAGGCACCGAAGCACGACTATACGAAAGCGCTGATCGCCGCGGCGCTCAATCTCAAACCGGCTCCTGAGAACATCGTGAAGCAATAGTGATGGCTTTTCTTTTCATTCTTCCCACCTGGCCCGTCGAGGTGTGGAGCCGGGCGATGCGCAAGGCGGCGCCGCAACTCGATGTGCGCGTCTGGCCCGATGCAATCGGCCGGATCGAGAATATCGAGTACACGGCCGCCTGGCTGCCGCCGCCCAATGTGGTGAAAAGCCTCTCCAATCTGAAGGTCATCTTCTCGCTGGGTGCGGGCGTCGATGCGATCCTGATGGACCCGACGCTGCCGAAGGATATCCCGATCGTGCGGGTGAACGAGCCCGATCTCACGGCGCGGATGACCGAATACATCGTGCTGCATGTGCTGCTGCACCATCGCCAGCAGCGCCGCATCGACGAAAACCAGAAACGGAAAGTGTGGGACTCCTTCCCCACCCATGCGGCCTCCGGCATGGCTGTCGGCATCATGGGGCTCGGCGTCATGGGCCGCGATTCGGCCGAGCGGCTGCGCGATCTCGGCTTCAAGGTGGCGGGCTGGAGCCGGGCGCGCAAGGCGATCGACGGCGTTCATTGCTATGCCGGGGCGGCTGAGTTCGATTCCTTCCTGCGGCGCACCGACATCCTCGTGTCCCTCCTGCCGGCCACGCCCGAGACCGACGGCATCATCAATCGCCAGACGATCCGCAAACTGTCGCGCAAGGGCCCGTTCGGTGCGCCCATCGTCATCAATGCCGGCCGTGGACGGCAGCAGGCGGAGGCGGATATTCTTGCCTCACTCGAGGCGGGCGAGCTCTATTCGGCAACTCTCGATGTCTTCGAAACCGAGCCCCTGCCCGCGGAAAGCCCCTTGTGGAGCCATCCGAAAGTGACGGTGACACCCCATTGCGCCGCCGATTCCGATCCGGAAGTGATCTGCGCCTATGTGGCGAAGCAGATCGAACGGCACAAAGCCGGTCAACCGCTCGACAATCTCGTGGACCGGGCGCGCGGCTACTGAAGCCGCTTGATCGAAGTCACTTGGCCGAAGCTCCGGGCGATCCGGTCGACGGCTTCGCGCAAGGACTCGGTGACGGTCAGCATGTGATGGCCATTGGCATGCAGCAGGGTGGCGTCATCGGTCATGATACCGGCGTGGCCGTCCCAGAACACCAAGTCGCCGCGCTTCAATCCGTCGAGATCGTTGATGGGGAGTTCAACGCCGAGATCGCGCTCCTGCATGTCGCTGTCGCGCGGGCAGGCGATGCCGCAGGCCTCGATCGCCAGCTGCACCAGGCCGGAGCAATCGAAACCGTGGATGGATTTTCCGCCCCAATAATACGGCACATGGCGGAACATCTCGGCGACACCGACGAAATCGTCCTCCCATTCGCCGAGGGGTTTGAGGTGCCGGGCGATGACGAAGCGGCCGCTGGCCAGGGCGTATTTCTCATCGCCGCCGGCGACGGCCACCATCGCATTCATCGGCAGCATAACCGCCGGTTGCGACTTCAGGTCCGGCGCCGGATAAGCGAAGGTGGCCGGTACGGCGACGCGGTGGGTCGGCTCAGTGAGCTGCTCCGAGAGCGCATCGGCGGCGACGTAGCCCACATAGCCGTCGCGTTCGAGCCGGCCCCAGGCCCAACCCTCGCGGCTCTCGAAGACCCGCAGTTTCTCGCCCATCAGCGCCTGGGTCACCTGCATCGCATCGAAGCGCGGCTGGCGGTGGATGGCGGCCAGGGGAGCGGCGATCTCCATCATGGCGCCGTCGGCGTAGCGTTCCGCCTTGACCTGCGATTTGAGCCGCCGGTCGGCGAGATCGGGGCGGAAGGCATTGAGGCGCGGATCGAATTCACTCATCGCCCCGCCCTACTAGCGCGCTTTCCGGCGAAGTGGAACCACTTCGCCGAAAAGAAATCGCGCCAGATTTATGACTTGGAGCATGTTCTTGTCGCCAAAGTGCGTGCACTTTGGCGGAACATGCTCTAGGTCTTCGAAAGATTGCCAATGGTGTCGGCCAGGCGCTCGAGATAGAGGGCGCCCTTCACGGTTCGCTGCACCAGCACATTGCGCCGGTCCTTGTCGTCGCGGCGGCGGGAGAGAAGTTCCAGCTTGCCCATGGAATCGAGGGCCCGGGTGATCACCGGCTTGGACACGCCAAGCTTGGCGGCGAGATCGCGCACCGTGTGCGGCGGCGCTTCCAGATAGACGGTGAGCAGAATGGTCATCTGGCGCAGCGACAGGTCGGACTCGGCGTCGCGAACCATGGCCAGATTCACGTCGTGCCAGAGTTTCAGCGCCTGCGCCGTGGTCAGTCCCGGTGGCATTCGATTCGCTTCCGTCATCCGGATGATTGTTACGGGACCGTATCATTCTTGGGGGATTCCTCAAAGGGCGCAAGCTACTTCGCGTAGCGATCGCGGATGACCGCAAAGAGCGCGCGCATGGCCTGGGCTTCGCCACCCTTTGGGCGGCCGGGCCTGGCAGCAGGCGTCCACGCGAAAATGTCGAAATGCACATAGGCCTTCGCCCGCTCGACAAAGCGCTTGAGGAACAGTGCCGCGGTGATCGAGCCGGCAAAGCCCGATTCCGAGGAGTTGCTGATATCGGCGACCGGCGATTCGATCAGGCGGAAATAAGGCTCCCACAAAGGCATGGGCCAGAGGGGATCGTTCTCGGCCGCGGCGGCGCCGCGGATATCGGCGACGAGCTTCTCATCATCGGTATAGAAGGGCGGCAGATCGGGGCCCAGTGCGACGCGCGCCGCTCCGGTGAGCGTCGCCATATCGATCAGCAGGTCGGGGGCCTCCTCATCGGCCAGCGCCAGGGCGTCGGCGAGGATCAGCCGGCCCTCGGCATCGGTATTGCCGATCTCGACGGTTAGGCCCTTGCGGCTGCGCAGCACATCGCCGGGGCGGAAGGCGTTTCCCGCTATGGCATTCTCGACCGCCGGAATGAGAACCCTGAGGCGCACGGGAAGCCTGGCCTGCATGATCATTTGGGCAAGACCGAGAACCGTGGCCGCCCCGCCCATGTCCTTCTTCATCAGCAGCATGCCGGAGGCGGGCTTGATGTCGAGACCGCCGGTATCGAAACACACGCCCTTGCCGACCAGCGTCACCTTGGGGGCGCGCGCCGGCCCACAGGTGAAGTCGATGAGGCGCGGGGCCCGCGGGCTCGCCCTGCCGACCTCGTGGATCATCGGGAAGCCGCGGCGGAGTGCTGCTCCCTTGGTCACCCGCAGCCTGGCCCGATGCGCGGCCGCCAGCTTGCGGGCGGCCGCCTCGAGTTCGGCGGGGCCGAGATCGGAGGCCGGCGTGTTGACCAGATCGCGGACCATATAGACGGCACGCGCGGCGCGCAGAACCTCGGTGCGGTCAACACCCTTCGGGCAAACGAGACGCGCCGGCTCGGCACTGTTTTTGCGATAGGATGCAAAATTGTAAGCCTCCAGGCACCAGGCGAGCGCTGCAAGCCGCATGTTGCTCACATCGCCGCCGAGGCTGTAGAGGCCGGACGGCAGGGCGCGCGCGAGTTTTCCGAGAGCAAAGGCATCGCCCGAGGCAGCGGCCGCGCCGGCGAGGACTTCGGCGACCTTCCCGTCCGGTCCCGGAATTGCGAGATGGCTGCCGGGCTCGGCCGCGAATGCATGGGCCCCGGCCCATTGGCGCGCCGCAGCCGAAAGGCTTTTCCGTCGCTCATGCCACGCGGCCCTGGCGATCGCGACGATCGGAATCGCCGCTTGATGGCGGCGGGCGGCGGTCAACAGCCTGTCGAGATCCATCATGATGTGTCCCCCTGTCGGAAACCTCCATATAGACGGAAACAGCCTATGGTTAATGGTTTATTGACGACTGGCGGACATGATCGGCCACGAATTCGCTGCAACCTCGCGCGATTCTTCGGGAGTATCGTCGATGCGGTCAATCCACCAACGGCGGGCACACCGCTATCTTACTCGGGCTCTTGTCCTGGCGGCGGCATTTGCAACCGCCGCCTGCCAAAGCAAAACGGCCAGCCTCGATTCGCTCGATTCGATGAGCACGGCGAGCACGGCCAAGCCGTCATTCTCGGCCACCGCCGCGCTGGGAAAGAAATGGAAGGCCGACCCCTCGAACATTGAGACCAGCATCGCCTATGCCAACGGCCTCGAAGCCCTCGGCCAGACCGATCAGCAGATGATGGTCCTGAAGACGCTCGCCGGGCAACATCCGCAAGACCCCAAGCTGCAATCGCTCTACGGCAAGAAGCTCCTGGCGGCGGGCCGCGCAGACGAAGCGATCGCGGTCTTCGACGGCGCCGTGGCCACCGGCAATGCCGATTGGCGGCTTTTGTCGGCGCTGGGCTCGGCCTACGACCAGCAGGGCCGCTATGCCGAGGCCCGCACGCAATACGGCAAGGCTCTGCAACTGCAGCCGCAAGAAATCTCGGTCCTCAACAACATGGGCATGTCATATGCCCTGGAAGGCGACCTGAAGCAGGCGGAAACCACGCTGCGGCAAGTCTCCATGCTGCCCAAGGCGGCAGCGGAGCCGCGCATCCGGCAGAACCTGGCGCTGGTTGTCGGCCTGCAGGGCCGCTTCGACGAAGCCCGCAAGATCGCCAGCGAAGACCTGCCGCCGGATCAGGTCGAGGCCAACATGGTTTATCTGCAGAAAATGCTGTCGCAGCCCAACACCTGGCAGCAGCTCTCCGGCGAAACCCAGGGCTAAACCTCCCATCGTATTACAGTTACAAAAAAGGCGCGGCCTCCGGACCGCGCCTGTTTACTTCCGAGTCTAGTCGAGACTATTCCAGCTTCATCACCAAGATGACCGACGGTCCGAGGATGATGACGAAGATGACCGGCAGGAAGAACATGATCATCGGCACGGTCAGCTTGGGCGGCAGGGCGGCCGCCTTCTTTTCGGCTTCCGACATGCGCATGTCGCGGTTTTCCTGGGCCATCACGCGCAGCGCCGTACCGAGCGGCGTGCCGTAGCGCTCGGCCTGGATCAGGCTGGTCATCACGCCTTTGACGCCTTCGAGGCCGGTGCGAAGGGAGAGGTTCTCATACGCCTGGCGGCGCTCCTGCAAGTAGGAGAGCTCGGCGGTGGTCAGCGTC
>JANMQB010000319.1:0-2344 GCA_031370155.1 Hyphomicrobiales bacterium
GTCGCTCAAGCATCGTGGCCCCGACTCGACGGGCTACGCCATCTATGGCCAGCCCGGGCGCAACGAATTTGTCATGCGCTTCAAGGTCGCCGAGCAGGAAGACATGAGCAAGGGTTTCGACATCCATGACGAGGTGAAGAAGCGTCGCGCCAAGGTCGAGGAACGGCTCGCCACGCTCGGTGTGCAGGTGATCGACCGCGAGGATGCCACCGAATACGCCTACCGTTACCGCATCCATTACGACGGCGACATGAAGAAGCTCGCCGACTATGTGGAGGATGTCGAAGGCACCGAAATCCTCTCCATGGGCAATGCCCTCGAGCTGATCAAGGATTTGGGCGATGCCGCCCGCGTGTCCGACCAGTACAGCTTGCGCAAGTTCAAGGGCACCCATGGCATCGGCCACACCCGCATGGCGACGGAATCCGACGTCGACATCCGTTCGGCCCACCCTTACTGGGCCTACCCCTACAACGACATCGCCGTCGTCCATAACGGCCAGATCACCAATTACTGGGCAATGCGCCGCGAATATGAGCGCAAGGGCCACCGCTTCGTGTCGAACTGCGATTCAGAATTGCTGGCGGTCTACACCGCCTACAATCTCGAGCACGGCGCGAGCCTGGACGACTCGCCCAAGCAGTCGATCCAGGACATCGACGGCGTGTTCACCTATCTGGTTTCGACCAAGGATGAACTCGGCATGGCCAAGGATACGATGGCGGCCAAGCCCATGGTGCTGTTCGAGAGCGACAATCTGGTGGCGCTCGCCTCCGAGGAAGTGGCGATCCGCGCCGTCATCCACCACGAGATCGATACCTGGGATCCTTACGATGAGGAGGTTCGCGTATGGCGGGCGTAACGACGGCCAAGAAGGACCATCTCTCCCATGAGATGGGCATGCACACGGAAGGACTCCGTGGCCGCACCCAGCAGCGCTTCTTCGACATATCCGAAGAGAATGTCGGCTACGGCTATCCGGATGCGCCGGACGTCGACTACAACAAGCGCGCCGAGATCGATTGCGACAATCTCGACTCGAAGCAGATCAACATCCAGCTCCGCGATCTCATGCGCTGCGGCGTCGGCACCATCGTCCTGAAGAATCCGGGCTCAAAGCATTCGATCGCGGTCGGCATCCTGCACCGGCTCAATCTCCACATCGAAGGCTCCTGCGGCTACTTCGCCTGCGGCCTCCTCGATGGGCCGAACGTCACCATCAAGGGGCGCGTCGGTTGGGCCTGTGCCGAGAACATGCTGGCGGGGACCATCGTCATCGAGAAGAACGCGGGCTCGCAGTTCGGCGCAGCACTGCGCGGGGGCGATCTCGTTTGCAAGGGCGCGGTCGGTTCGCGCACCGGCATCGACCAGAAGGGCGGCAACATCATCGTGGGCGGCGACACAGGATCGTTCACCGGCTTCATGATGCAGCGCGGCCGCATGGTGATCCTTGGGCATGCCGGCAAGAACCTCGGCGACTCGATGTATGACGGCACCATCTATCTGGGCGGCGAAGCGCGCTCGCTGGGCGTCGATGCCGTGCCTGGCGAAATGACCGATCTCGACCGCGAATGGCTCGCCCGCAAGCTCAAGATGTACGACATGTTCCCGATGCAGGGCATCGGCCACATCAAGAAGATCGTCGCCGGCAAGCAACTGTGGAATTACGACAACCTCGAACCGGGCGAAAAGAAGCTCGTGCTGTGATGCTCGGAAATGCGGCAGCTCACCCAGCCCTCACCCTGAGGCGCACCGCGAAGCGGTGCCTCGAAGGGTTGGCCGCGAGTGGCCTGTTGCCGATGCTTCGAGGCTCCCCCGGCTCAAGGCCGGGGTCGCACCTCAGCATGAGGACTGAGCGGGATGTGCGGTTGAAAATATTTGTGAGGACATAACTCATGGCAAAAAAGAAATCCAAGAACATCGCGGCGCGGAAAGCGGTTGCGGTCAAGCGTTCGGCTCCGGTTAAAGCGAAGAAGGCCAAGGCCGTCGCCGTCGCCGCGCGCAGGCCCGCGGCGGTCCGCACCGCCACCGGCATGGCCGGTCTTGCCGGCAGGGCCCCGGCCGAGACCAGGAAATACATTCTGGGGTCGTCGAAAATCTTCACGCCCGAGGTGATGAACGACATCCACATCAAGTCCGAGCTCGGCCGCTACCGCATGCGCGGCTTCTCGCTGTTCAAGAAAATCCCGCACTGGGACGATCTCACCTTCCTGCCCGGCACGCTGACCCGTTTCGTCATCGAGGGCTACCGTGAAAAATGCGAGACCAGGACGGTGATCGGCCCCCGCGCCAAGCGCCCGATGGTGCTGGATATCCCGGTCTATGTGACCGGCATGTCGTTCGG
>JANMQB010000353.1:0-3557 GCA_031370155.1 Hyphomicrobiales bacterium
ATCACTTGGGCGCCGCGCTGCCTCGCCTCGACGAGATCGCCGATTAGCGAGGCAAGCCACGGGGCCTTGACGGTACCGGTCTTGGCCTCGACCAGCAATGCCGAACCGATCTTGACGACGATGCGGCGGGCCTTGATGAGCCGCGAAGTCATGGCCGCCAGGCCTCGACGGTGACGCCCGGCTCTTGCTTGCGGGTATTCCGGCGCGCCGTCCCGATGACGTTGAGCAGCTTCTTCATCGCTTGATCGACGCCCTTGCCGGTGGCGCCGGAAATGAGTATCGGCGTCTTGCGCAGGCGCTTCTTGAAATCGGCGAGCTTGACAGCGAGTTCGTCCGCCGCAATCGCATCGATCTTGTTGAAGGCGACGATCTCCGGCTTCTTCGCCAGGGCCGGACTGTAGGCCTTGAGCTCCTTGCGGATCACCCGGTAGGCGGCGGCCGCATCGTCCGCCGTCACATCGATCAGATGCAGCAGCACGGCGCAGCGCTCGATGTGGCCGAGAAAACGGGTGCCGAGGCCGTGACCCTCATGGGCGCCTTCGATCAATCCCGGAATGTCGGCCAGCACGAAGCTCGAGCCTGCGGCGCGCACCACGCCAAGCTGCGGATGCAGGGTGGTGAAGGGATAGTCGGCGATCTTCGGCTTCGCGGCAGAGACCGCCGCCAGCAATGTGGATTTACCGGCATTGGGCAGGCCCACAAGTCCCGCATCGGCAATGAGCTTGAGCCGAAGCCAGATCCAGCGCTCTTCGCCGGCCAGGCCCGGATTGGCGTGGCGCGGCGCCCGGTTGGTCGATGACTTGAAATGGGCATTGCCGAAGCCGCCATTGCCGCCCTTGGCGATCCTCACCCGGTCGCCGGTCTTAGCCAGATCGGCGATCGGCGTCTCATTGTCCTCTTCGTAGATCTGGGTGCCGGCCGGAACCTTAAGAATCACATCGCTGGAATTGGCGCCGGCCCGGAGCCTGCCCATGCCGTGGCCGCCGGTCGCCGCCTTGAAATGCTGCTGGTAACGGTAATCGATCAGGGTATTGAGGCCATCGACCGCCTCGACCCAGATATCGCCGCCATTGCCGCCATCACCGCCGTCGGGGCCGCCCAATTCGATGAATTTCTCGCGCCGGAACGACACGGCCCCCGCCCCGCCATCGCCGGAACGCACATAAACCTTTGCTTGGTCGAGAAATTTCATGACTGCGCCTTGTACCGGTTTCGTCCCGCCGCGCCTAGCCCGTGGTGCGTCTGCAACAGTATTGGCCGGGTTCTTGCAATCCCAAATTTACCCACATTGCTGACACAATTGGCCAGTCTATCCCGTCGTTCAGCCAGACATCGTCGGTCATGGGGAGTTTACCTCCAGTCATTTGGAGGTTAGTTCGTGATTGTGTGAGCATGAGGAAGGGTAAACATGAAGAACCATCTCTTTGCAGGGTTTCTGGCCGCCGTTTTTGCTACCGTTATATTTGCGCTTCCTGCCGAAGCGTCTTGCAGGGACTCCGGAACCTGTCCGAAGGACTCGTTCGGCGGCAGATCCTATTCCGGAAATTCCAAATCCAGACATCCGGAAGTCGTGGCGATGATCAAGCGCACGGCGCCGGGCTATGGTGTGCCGGCCTGGTTCGCGCTGCGCATTGCCAAGGTTGAATCGGGTTACAATCCGCGGGCTCGGGGCGCGGCCGGTGAATATGGCGTGTTCCAGCTCAAATGCTCCACGGCGCGCAGCATCGGCTACAGCGGCACTTGTGGCGGTCTGCTCAATGCCTCGACCAACGTGAAATACGGGCTGAAGCACCTGTCGCTGGCGGTCAAGTCCTCGCGCGGTAATCTCAAGCTGGCGGCGTCGAAGCACAACGGCGGGCTCGGCCGCAAGAGTCTGGTCCGCCAATACGTGGCGCTGGTGTTCTGATTTGGCACAGGGCCCGGTCATGTGCCCCGGCCATTCGCCAGAAACCATTCGCGGCGCGTGAGTTCGAGGCGGGCGACGGGTGTTTCGTGGCCGGCGCCGCGCGAATACATCAAGTCGTGGCCGACGATCCGGAAGCCGAGCCGGTCGAGAATGCGCCGCGAGGCCTCATTGCCATGGCGATAGCCGGCCATGAGGCGCTCGTAGCCCGCATATTCGAAGCCATGGGCGGTCACCGCCTTGGCGGCTTCATAGCCGAAGCCTCTGGCCCAGACCGGCTCCGCCAGCCAATAGCCAAGCTCGGCGGAGTGGCCGGCCGCGCCCGCCTCATAGCCGATGCCGCCCAAGACGGTATCGGGCCGGGCCCTTTCGACAATCGTCAGTTGCAGTGTGCCGAGAACGGACTGGCTGACCCGGCCGAAATGCTCGCGGGCGTCGTCGAGTCTATAGGGCCAGGGAATGCGCGCCGTGTTGCGCACGATGCGGTAATTGTTGAGCGCCGATGTCAGTGTCACAAGATCGCTCTCGCGCAAAGGCCGCAACAGCAGGCGCTCGGTTTCGATGATTTGTGACATGGGCTGTGCTCGACATGAAAATGGAGAGGCGGTCGCCCACCTCTCCGTTTCAAAACTCGCGCGCCGGATCGATGGGTCCGGCGATATGTGACGAGCCCGCCGCTACTCAGCCGCAACCGGCGGGACGACCGAAACGGTCTGTCGGTCGTCCTTGGTGGCGCGGAAGGTAACCTTGCCGGCCACGGTTGCAAAAATCGTGTGGTCGCGGCCCATGCCGACGCCCTTGCCGGGATGCAAGGTGGTGCCGCGCTGGCGCACGATGATGTTGCCCGGAATGACGCTCTCGCCGCCGAAGCACTTGACGCCGAGACGGCGGCCCGCCGTGTCGCGGCCGTTGCGGGATGAACCGCCTGCTTTCTTGTGAGCCATTGCCGTTACTCCTTGTCCGCTGCGGCGGTCTTGGTCTTCTTAGGTCTAGCGGCGGCCTTCTTCGGTTTCGCTTCGGTTGCCACCTTAGCAACGAATGCGGCTTTCGCTTTGGCTTCCACCTTCGCTTCGGTCTTCTTCGGCGCTGCCGCCTTCTTGGCGGGCTTGGCGCCGCCGGTCAAGATTTCGCGGATGGTCACCGAGGTCAGGTCCTGGCGGTGGCCGTTGCGGCGCCGGTAATGCTTGCGGCGGCGCTTCTTGAAGATGATGACATGGGGGCCGCGATCCTGCGAGGCGATCTCGCCCACCACGGTGGCGCCCGCCACGAACGGCGCGCCCACATCGATTGCGCCGCCATTGGCGACCATCAGCACTTCGGTGAATTCAACCTGGTCGCCGGCCTGGCCGCCGAGTTTCTCGATCTGTATTTTCTGGTCGGCGGCGACGCGATACTGCTTGCCGCCAGTCTTGATGACTGCGTACATCTTATTCCTTCTTCTTTCCCGCGCCCTGTGGTGCCGCCGGGAGATCGTCGATCCGGCGGTCTTTGCGCTTGACTTAATTGGTTTTTTCGACTTGCCTCGGGCAGCGCATAAGGCGCGGAAACGGAGGGTTTCCGCGCGATGGGGCGGGTTTTAACCGCAAGCCATTAGCGAGTCAAGGAACCGGGACTTCCCTGAATGTCTAATTATGCTAATGTTTGTCATTAGGCA
>JANMQB010000416.1:0-1997 GCA_031370155.1 Hyphomicrobiales bacterium
AACACCTCCGCCAAGATCGAGATGACCGATCCCTTGACCGCGAAGCCGGTAACGGTGCTGTGGGTCAAAGGCTCCGGCGGCGACATCGGGTCGATGAAGCTCGACGGCTTTGCCACCCTCTATCTCGACAAGCTCGAATCCTTGCAAGGCCTCTACAAGAGCCTCGACCAAGAAGACGCGATGGTGCTCAATCTCAACCACTGCACCTACAATCTCAATCCGCGCGCCGCCTCCATCGACACCTGCCTGCATGCTTACGTTCCCTATAAGCATGTCGATCATGTCCATCCGGATGCGGTCATCGCCATTGCCGCCTCGCAGGATTCGGAAAAACTCACGCAGCAAATCTTCGGCCGGGAAATAGGCTATCTGCCCTGGCAGCGGCCGGGCATCGATCTCGGCATCAAGCTCGGCCAAATGGCGAAGCAGCATCCGGAATATGTCGGCGTCGTTTTAGGCAGCCACGGCCTTTTCACCTGGGGCAATGACGCCAAGAGCTGTTACGCGACAACGCTTCGCATCGTCAACAAGGCGGCCTCATGGCTGGAGGCCAACCGCAGGAAGCCGGCTTTCGGCGGCGAAGCGATGAAATCTTTCAGCGAGGCGGAGCGAAGAGCGGCGGCTTTGCGCCTGATGCCGCAAATCCGCGGCCGCATCTGCAAGAGCGAGATGAAGGCCGGCCATTTCACCGGCGCGCCGGAAGTTCTGGAATTCGTCAATTCGAAACAGCTTGGCCACCTCGCGCCTCTCGGCACGTCCTGCCCCGATCATTTCCTGCGCACCAAGATCCGTCCCCTCATCGTGCCGGCCGGCGCCGATGCCGCCTCCCTCGATCGGCTGATCGATGACTACCGCTCCGGCTATGCCGCCTATTACGAGCGCTGCAAGCACCCGGACTCGCCCAAGATGCGCGACCCCAATCCGGTGATTTATCTCGTCCCCGGCGTTGGCATGCTGTCCTTCGCCAAGGACAAGGCCACGGCGCGCATCGCCGCGGAATTCTATGTGAACGCCATCAACGTGATGCGCGGCGCTTCCGGCGTGTCGGCTTACCAGGGCCTGCCCGAGCAGGAGGCTTTCAACATCGAGTATTGGCTCCTGGAAGAGGCAAAGCTCGCCCGGATGCCGAAACCGAGGAGCCTTGCGGGCCGCATTGGTCTCGTCACCGGCGGTGCCGGCGGTATCGGTTCGGCCATCGCCGCGAAGCTCCTCTCGGAGGGGGCCTGCGTCGTGCTTGCCGATATTGATAAGACATCGCTCGATGAAACCGTGGCCAACTTCGCCAATGTCTACGGCAAGGACAATGTGAAGGGCGTCCTCATGGACGTCACCCGCGAGGATGCGGTCATTGAGGCCGTGAACGAAGCGGTCATGGGTTTCGGCGGCCTCGACATCGCCGTCAACAATGCCGGCATTTCCCTAGCGGCCGCGGTCGAGGACACGACACTTGAGCTCTGGAACAAGAACATGTCGATCCTCGGCACCGGCTATTTCCTGGTCGGCCGCGAGGCCTACCGTCTGATGAAGCGCCAGGGACTGGGCGGCTCGATGATCTTCATCGGCTCGAAAAATGCCGTCGCCGCATCGCCCGGTGCATCCGCCTATTGCTCGGCGAAAGCGGCGGAGGTGCATCTGGCCCGCTGCATGGCGTTGGAAGGGGCAGCCCTGGGCATACGCGTCAACGTCGTCAATCCCGACGCCGTCCTGCGCGGCTCGAAGATCTGGCAGGGGCCGTGGCGGCAGCAGCGCGCCGCATCCCTCAACATCGCCGTGGACGAACTGGAAGAGCACTACCGCAAGCGCTCGCTGCTGCAGCGCTCGGTCTATCCGGAGGATATCGCCGAGGCGGTCTACTTCTTCGCTTCCGATCTTTCCGCGAAATCGACCGGCAACTTCCTCAATGTCGATGCCGGCAATGCCGTATCCTTTACGAGATGAGGCGATGACTTTCGCGATCTCGGACGATTTCATCGCGACGGAGAACCGCAAGGCCGAGG
>JANMQB010000429.1:0-3816 GCA_031370155.1 Hyphomicrobiales bacterium
TCTGCGGGCGATAATTCAGGGTGAGCACAATGCCGGTCAACAGGGCGGCGAGGAGTTTGGCAGGAAGCGGGCCGCTGCGGGCAGCGGCGATGGCGGCAAAGGCGGAAGCCGCGGTCAGGCAAACAAAGGCCTGGGCGGTCAACAGTTGATAGGAATAGCCCTTAGCCTGGGCAAAGTAGGAAGCAAGAAAGCCTGCCGCGGCCGCGAACATGGCGGTCGGCAGGGTACGCTGTACGCCGGCATTGATCAGTCCGATCATGGCGGCGGCAATGACGAGCGAGGCAGAGGCGGCAAGGCTTCCGGCGATCACCCGGTTGGCATCGCCGCCATAGAACGGCACATAGGCCTTGATGCCGAGCTCCAGCATGGCGCTGAAGTAGTCCGGCGCGACGGCAACCACGGTGGCCAGATAGCCCGCCGCAAAGACGGTAGCTGCAATATTTTCGGGCGCGAGCAGAAGCCGCCACCGGCGGTGGCGTAGCAGCAGCGCGATCTCAACGCATATGGGTGCCAGCACGCTGTGGGGTTTGATGCAGATACCGGCCGCCGCAATGATTCCGACTGCGATCGCTTCCAGGTAACCGAACTTTCCGCCATCGGCCCGGGCTGCGCGAAGCATCAGCCATGGCAAGAAGAACAGCACGATGAGCTGTTCGCGCTGGCCGAAATTGCCGCCCGGCGCGAACAAAAGGATAGCCGTGGCCAGCACCAGCAGCAGTCCCTGGCCGGCATAGCGCCGCACCGCCAGAAGTGTGAGGGCGGTGAGCAAGAACACAATTGTATAGAAGACGTTCACCGGGTCGAGACCGGTGAGGCGGGCGATCAAGGGAACCGGGACCGTCAGCCAGACGGCGAGCGGCGGATTGACCTCTACGAAATCCTTATACAGTTCCTTGCCGTCGAGCAGTCCCTGGGCGACATAGAGATACCAGGCGGTGTCGTGATTGAGCGCGGAATTGAACCTTACCGCCATCTGCACGGCGAACAGAACCATGATGAGCAGGAGGGCGGCCCAGCGCCGCTGCCACAGGCCGGCAATCGCGGGCTCAAGCGCGATGGCGGTCATCGGCGCGGGCGGGCGGAAAAACCCAGCTCCGGCTCAGCCAGAAACCGAAGGCGGGAACCACGATCACCACCGCAATCATGGCGAGCCACAGCGGCCGGCCCAGCCATTCCACGACGGCATAGACGATCGCCTGATTGACCGCGAAGCAGGACAGCGACAACGCCAGAAAGCGCGGCACCGCCAGGCCGTGGCGGCTCGCCGCATCGAAGGTCCAGAACCAGTTGCCGAGATAGGACACGGCGCCGGCCACGAAAAAGGCCATGACATTCGCCCACAGGGGCGGAATACCGGCAAGACCGTTGAACGACAGTGCCGCGGCCACATGCACGGCGGTGGCGCCGCCGCCGACGGCGAAGAATTTGGGCAATTGACGTAACGCCTGCCTCATAGCGGCCGTTCCGCCACCGCCAGAAGCGAAACACCGAGCGGCAGCGGAACGCGCCCAACTAGGCGGCTTTCAAAGCCGAAGATGCGTTTGAGAATCTCATTCACTGCGGGAGACGGCATGGCGTCGTCGCCCGCGCCCTCGTATCCGAAGACTTTCTTGACCAGCCGCACGCCGGCAATCAATGGAAACAGCAGCGTGTTGAAATAGCTGATCTTGACCGGTTTCAGGCCGGCCAGCACCAGCGCCGCTTCGAGATCGCCGCGCGTATAGCGGCGGTAGTGATGGTGGGTCTCGTCGTGGCGGCTCCACAGCCAGGGCAGTGCCGGCACCGTCATCACCAGGCGGCCGCCGGGCGCCAATTGCTCCTTGAGTCGGCGCAGGCTCTCCACGTCCTGTTCGACATGCTCGATGACGTCGAAGGCGGCGACGATGTCATAATTGCCGGGCGCGAAGGGAATGCCGTCGGGAAGCATGCCGTTCTTGATGTCGATCGGCAACTTTCCGCGGGCGATCTCGCGGGCCTCGCCGTCGAGTTCGAAGGCGTCGAGTTGGCCGAATTCCGATAGCATGCGGAGATTGCCGCCGGTGCCGCAGCCGGCTTCGAGCAGCCGCAGGCCCTCACGGCGCGGCGCAAAGCGCTCGATCACCGCCTTCAGGATCTGGCGGCGCGCGCAGAACCACCAGTGGCGGCCCTCGAGCTGGTCGAGGCGGCGATAGACGCTGCGTTCCATGTTTTAGATCCGTCAGGTTGAGTTTCGATGCCGCGCATCTCGCGCACGAGATAAAGCGGCCGGTTGCGGACTTCGGTGTAGATACGGCCGACATATTCGCCGAGAATGCCGGTGGCGAGGATGTTGATTGAGCCGAGGAAAAGCACCGCCACCATCAGTGAGGCATAGCCCGGCACGTCATTGCCGTAGATCATCGTGTAGCCGACGAGCCATAGCGCATAGCAGAACGTGGCCGCTGCCAGGGCGGCGCCGAAGTACGTCCACAGCCGCAACGGAATCGTCGAGGAGCCGGTGATGCCGTCGATGGCGAAGTTCCACAGTTTCCAGTAGCGCCACTTGCTGGTGCCGGCGGCGCGCGCCTCGCGGCGGTATTCGATGCCGGTCTGCTTGAACCCGACCCAGGCGAACAGCCCCTTCATGAATCGCGTCTTCTCGGGCAGGTGCTTGATGGCTTCGACGACGCGCCGGTCCATCAGGCGGAAGTCACCGGTATTGTCGGGAATGCTCACATCCGCAATCCAGTTGTGAATGCGATAGAAGAGGCCTGCCGTCACCCGCTTCTGCATGTCGTCGCTATCGCGGTGAGAACGCCGGGCATAGACGACGTCGTAGCCTTCGCGCCACTTGGCCATCATCTGGGAGATAAGTTCGGGAGGATCCTGCAAATCGGCATCGATCGGAATCACCGCCTGACCGCTGGCATGATCGAGCCCGGCGGAGAGCGCCGTATCCTTGCCGAAATTGCGCGACAGGCTCAAAACCTTGATGCGGCCGTCGCGGACATGATGCCGCGTTAGATGAGCCAGGGTGCGGTCGCTGCTGCCGTCATCGACGCAGACGATCTCGTAGTCGGGGGTGATCGACTTGAGCACCGGCACGATGCGCGCGAAGAAGAGATCGGCACCCTCTTCCTCGTTGTACATGGGCACGACCACGGACAATAGCGGCCGCGGCGCGTCTTCCTTGCGTCTCTTGTGCACCACCTTGCACTCCACACTCAAACACACAGAGCTTAAATTAGGCTGGTAAATTTTCCATGTGGGCTGCCGTTAAACTTGCATCCACGCCGCCGGACGCGCCGCTCCGGCGGTGGAGACATCTGTTAAGTATCTGAAATTTTTATATAAACTTAAACATCTATAGTCGTCCATCAAGCAATGATCGCGGTTTTGCGGCCTTTTTACACGCCGGTGAACCGAAAAACCGCGAAAAATAAGGGTTTTCACGAATCGCGCGCTGCGCTAACGCTCTCAGCGGCCTACTTGGCTAAGGAGAGAAACATGTCTGATGAAAAAGTAGTGACGATCCCGCTGTCCAAGATCGCGGGCGAGCTGGCGGAGAAGAACGAGATGTCGAAGAAGGCGGTCAACGAGCTTCTCGGCGCCTTCATCGACCTGCTGGTCAAGAATTTGAAGAAGGGCAACAAGGTTCGCGTCACCGGCCTCGGCATTTTCCAGGTCCGCAAGCGCGCTGCCCGCATGGGCCGCAACCCGGCAACCGGCGAAGCGATCAAGATCAAGGCGTCGAAGAAGCTCGCCTTCCGTGCCGCCAAGGAAGTCAAGGAATCGATCTGAGCATCGCGCATTCCTCTTTGACGGATGGCCCCGCCCGGCGCGGGGCCATTTGCATTT
>JANMQB010000465.1:0-3152 GCA_031370155.1 Hyphomicrobiales bacterium
CTGATCAAGGGCGAGGAGAAGGCGCTGCATTCGGCGATCACCGTCGCCACGGGCCAGGCCCGCATGGCAGTCGCGGCCGAAGATTTCGAAGCCGCAATGCGGGCGATCGCCAAGCTTCGCGCCCCCGTCGATGTCTTTTTCGACAAGGTGACGGTCAACGACAAGGACGCTACCTTCCGAGACAACCGCCTGAAACTCCTGAACCGCATCCGCGCTGCGACGCTGGAAGTTGCGGATTTTTCGAAGATCGAGTCGTGATGTTGAACCTTCTCCTCGGGGAGAAGGAGGGGCCCGCGCCGCAAGGCGAGGGGAGGATGAGGGGCCCGGTGCAAGCGATATGGCACACGATCCCCTCACCCGTCCGCCTTCGGCGGCCGACCTCTCCCGAGGGAGAGGTGTAACGCAATGACCGCTACCACCGCACACGCGCCCGACAGCAGCTACGCATGGCTACGGCTCGTCATATCGCTGGCGCTCGCCACCATCGGCGGCATCGGCCTGTGGTCCTCGGTCGTGGTGCTGCCCACGATTCAATCCGAATTCGGCATCGACCGCGCCGGAGCATCGCTCTCCTATACGGTGACCACCATCGGCTTTGCCATTGGCGGCGTCCTCATGGGCCGCGCCGCCGACCGTTTCGGCATCACGGTGCCGCTGTTTGTGGGCGCCATCGCCCTGGGGGCGGGCTTCATTCTCGCCGCGCTCTCCGGCAGCTATCTGCAATTCCTGATCGTTCAGGCCCTGCTGATCGGCCTGCTCGGTTCCTCCGCCACCTTCGGGCCGCTGGTCGCCGATGTTTCGCTGTGGTTTCTGAGAAGGCGCGGCATCGCGGTGGCCATCGCGGCGAGCGGCAATTATGTGGCGGGCACCATCTGGCCGCCCTTGATGCAATATGCCATCGAAACCTATGGCTGGCGGCACGTCTATGTGGCGATCGGCATTCTCTGCGTCGTCACCATGATGCCGCTGGCGCTGCTGTTGAAACCGCGCCCCAGTTTCGATGACCGGGCCAGCCCGGCCAGCAGCCCGAAAGGCGCCAGCGGCCTTCTACCGAAGCCCCGCTTCCTGCAGCCGCTGCTGATCCTGGCGGGGCTTGCCTGCTGTGTCGCCATGTCGATGCCGCAGGTCCACATCGTCGCCTATTGCGCCGATCTCGGCTACGGCCCGGCGCGGGGAGCCGAGATGCTGGCCTTGATGCTGGGTTTCGGCGTGGTGAGCCGGCTTGCCTCGGGTTTCATCGGCGACCGTATCGGCGGCATCGGCACATTGATCGTCGGCTCCGTCCTGCAAAGCCTGGCGCTCTTGTTCTACATCCCCTTCGACGGGCTCGCCTCGCTCTATATCGTCTCGGCCTTCTTCGGCCTGGCGCAGGGCGGCATCGTGCCGAGCTATGCGCTGATCGTGCGCGACTATTTCCCGGCGCGGGAGGCAGGACACCGCATCAGCCTGGTGCTCACCGCCACCGTACTCGGCATGGCGCTGGGCGGCTGGATGTCGGGCGAGATTTACGATTTGACCGGCTCCTACCGGGCCGCCTTCCTCAATGGCATCGCCTGGAACCTGTTGAACATGGCGATTGCCGTTTGGCTGCTCGCCGGCCGCCGCCGCCGCCGCAGGTCCGCTTTCGCCACTTGACCGCACTTCCGCAACATGATTGTTGCATCGCAGCATCGCAGGGGTTCGGGCATGGCGGAAAAACTCGTCTATCGCTTCGGGGCAGGCCAAGCGGAAGGCCGCGCCGAAATGAAGAACCTGCTCGGCGGCAAGGGCGCCAACCTCGCCGAGATGGCCAATCTCGGCCTCCCCGTGCCGCCCGGCTTCACCATCACCACCCAAGTGTGCATGGGCTACTTTGGCAATAATCGTCATTACCCGGATCATTTGACCGGCGAGATCGATGCCGCCCTGGCCGAAGGGGGCAAGCGGGTGGGAGCTCAATTCGGCAGCCGCGAGAAGCCGCTCCTCGTCTCGGTGCGCTCCGGGGGGCGGGCCTCGATGCCCGGCATGATGGACACCGTCCTCAATCTCGGCCTCAACGATGCAACCGTCGAGGGCCTGGCCGCCCGCGCCGGCGACCGCCGCTTCGCCTATGACAGCTACCGCCGTTTCATCACCATGTATTCCGGCGTGGTACTGGGCGTCGATCACGCCGAGTTCGAGGATATTCTCGGCGGCTTCAAGGACGCGAAGGACTACGCCCTCGATACGCAAATCTCCGCCGATGAGTGGCTGGCGCTGATCGCCCGCTACAAGGCGCTGGTCGAGGAACACACGGGAAAACCCTTCCCGCAGGATGTGAACGAGCAGCTGTGGGGCGCGATCGGCGCCGTCTTCCAGTCCTGGATGTCGGCGCGCGCCATCACCTACCGCAAGCTCAACAACATCCCCGAGGATTGGGGCACCGCCGTCAATGTCCAGGCCATGGTGTTCGGCAACATGGGCGAGACCTCCGCCACCGGCGTTGCCTTCACGCGCAATCCGGCGACCGGCGAGAGAGCGCTCTACGGCGAGTTTCTGGTCAATGCGCAAGGCGAGGATGTGGTGGCCGGCATCCGCACGCCGCAGAACATCACCGAGAAAGCGCGCCTCGAAGCGGGTTCCAAGGCGCCCGCGCTCGAGGCCCTGATGCCCGCGACCTTCAAGGAATTGCAGGCGGCTTTCGATACGCTCGAGCGCCATTACCGCGACATGCAGGACCTCGAATTCACCATCCAGGACGGCAAGCTGTGGATGCTGCAGGCCCGCACCGGCAAGCGCACCGCCAAAGCCGCCCTCAAGATCGCCGTCGACATGGCGGGTGAGGGGCTGATATCGCGCGACGAGGCGATAGGGCGCATCGATCCCGCTTCGCTCGATCAGCTGCTGCATCCGACCCTTGATCCCGCGGCCAAGCGCGAAATCATCGCTACCGGCTTGCCCGCCTCCCCGGGTGCCGCCTCGGGCGAGATCGTCTTCGATTCGGACGAGGCCGAGCGCCTCAAGGCGATGAACCGGCGCGTCATCCTGGTGCGCATCGAAACCAGTCCCGAGGACATTCACGGCATGCATGCCGCGCAAGGCATTCTCACCGCCCGCGGCGGCATGACCTCGCACGCCGCCGTCGTCGCCCGCGGCATGGGCAAGCCCTGCGTGTCGGGCGCCGGGGCGCTGCG
>JANMQB010000470.1:0-2203 GCA_031370155.1 Hyphomicrobiales bacterium
CCTGCGGCGGATTGATCACGCCGGAGTTGTGGCCGGAGCCGGCCTCCACCAGCTTCGTCTGGGCGCCCAAGAATCGGCCGATGTGGAAGACGCTCTGCAGAGGCGCGATGTGATCGTCGCGGGCCGCCAGATTATAGACCGGCAGCTTCACCTTCTTGAGATCGATGCGGTGATTGTCGAGCACCATCTTGCCCTGGGCCAGCTTGTTGGCGAGATAGCATTCGCGCAGATAGAAGGAATGCACGCCCGCCGGCATGCGCGTCGAATCGGAATTCCAGTAAAGCAGGTCGAAGGGCATCGGGTCCTTGCCGAGCAGATAATTGTTGACGACATAGGACCAGATCAGGTCGTTGGAGCGCAGCAGGTTGAAGGCATCGGCCATGCGCCGCCCCGGCAGATAGCCTTTCTCGGCCATGCGGCCCTCGATCCATTTCACTTGCTCTTCGTCGACGTAGACGAGGAGATCGCCGGCCTTCTCGAAATCGACCTGGGCGGCGAAGAAGGTCGCGGCATTGACGCGGTTGTCGTTGTGCGCCGCCATGTAGCCGAGCGAGGCGGCGACCAGCGTGCCGCCGATGCAATAGCCGATGACGTTGATTTTTTCGGCCCCGGTTGCATCCTGCACCGCCTGCACCGCGGCGAGGAAGCCCTCGCGCATGTAATCGGAAAAACTCTTGCGCCCCTGGGTCTCGTTGGCATTGACCCAGGAGACGACGAAGACGGTGAGGCCGTGCTCCACCGCCCAGCGCACGAAGGATTTCTCCGGCCGCAGATCGAGGATGTAGAACTTGTTGATCCACGGCGGAACGATGAGCAGTGGAATGGCAAAGGCCTCAGGCGTGGCGGGCGCATACTGGATGAGTTCGAAGGTCTCGTTGCGGAAAACCACCTTGCCGGGTGTCGTCGCGATATTCTTGCCGATCTCGAAAGCGCCGGTATCGGTTTGCTTGATGCGCAACCCGCCATCCGACGTCATCAGGTCGGCCTCGAGATTCTTGAGCCCTTCGATCAGATTGGCGCCGTTGGTGGCAAGTGTCGTTCGCAGTACTTCCGGATTGGTGAGGGCGAAATTGGAGGGCGACAGCGCATTGGCGATCTGCTCGACATAAAAGCGCGCCTTGAGCCTGGTGTGATCGTCGATGCCTTCGGCATTGGCGACCAGGTCCTGGGCCGAGCGCGCCGAGAGCAGATAAAACTGTTTGACGAAATCGAAGATGGCATTTTCCTGCCAGTCCTTGTCCTTGAAGCGCTTGTCGCCGCGGGCGGGCTCGGCCACGGGGGCAGCGGCCTCGCCAAGCGCCCGGCGCCAGGCGTTCTGCCAGAGCTGGGTGTAGCCCGCCCACAACTGCATCTGGGCTTGCATCAGCTTCCGCGGATCGGCCATGTAGGATTGGGCCACGGCGCCGAGCGTCTTGGTGACCTGCTCGATGGGGGTCACCTGGCTTTCGGCGTCGCGCTTGGCGGCGTCGGGCCGCTCGGCCACCAGGCGGATGATCGCCGCCGCCTGCTCGAACACTTTCGCCATGTTGCGGGCGAACTGCACGGGATCGGCGAGCTTGAAATCGGCCGGGGCGGGGTGTCTGGGATCGCTCATCGCCGTCTTTCATGGGGCGTTTCGGCGGCAGTTTAATGGCGCACGGGTTTTCGGCAAGTAAATGCGCACAGCTCCGCCCTTGCTGGTCCGGAGACATTTCCGTACCGGGGGAACATAATAGGAATAGTGTGAATAGTGAGTGGTGGGGAACGCACTCCCCCCAATTCGTCTTCTCGGCGTGTCCAAAGTTGCCATTGCTTGGCCCAAAGGCCATAACAGCCGCGATTCATCCTTTCTGACGGATTCTCTATGGCGAAAAGCTTGCGGCTCGGTGTGGCGGGCCTTGGGACGGTGGGCACGGGGGTGCTCGACATGCTTGGCAAACATGCTGGCCTGATTGCCGCCCGGGCTGGCATGGCGGTCGAAGTGACCGCCGTAAGCGCCCGCGACGCCAAGAAGAACCGGGGGCACGATCTGTCGCGGTTCGGCTGGTACGGCGATCCCGTGAAGCTCGCGGCCGCTGCCGAAATCGATGTCTTCGTGGAATTGATGGGCGGCGAGGGCGACCCCGCCAAGGCGGCGGTCGAGGCGGCGCTGAAAGCGGGCAAGCCGGTCGTCACCGCCAACAAGGCGCTGCTGGCCCATCACGGGGCGGGGCTGGCGCGGCTG
>JANMQB010000498.1:0-1696 GCA_031370155.1 Hyphomicrobiales bacterium
CACGCGTCGCTTCGGCATGGTCGCGCAAATAGGCTTCGGCGACGGTGACGGCGGAATCGACGATGGCGCGGGTGCGCTCGGAAAACCAGGTGTCGAGGCCGCGGTTCAGGGTGACGGTGGCGAAAGCGGCAACGACGATAGCTGGCACCACGGCAACCAGGCTGAAGAGTAGCACCAGCCGCAGATGCAGACCAGCGCCCGCCGTGCCGCGGCGCTTCTCGACTAGGAGGAACAGCAACTGGCCGCCCACGATGACCGCCATCGCAAGAACCAGGGCGACATTGACGAACAGGAACAGCAGCGTGATTTCGCGGGTGGGCTTGAGAGGCGTCAGGCCGGTGAGAGTGGCAAAGGTGGCAAGCCCGGTGGCGATGCCCAGCACGACGAGGCCGAAACCCGCCCAGCCGGTGAGGCGGCGTAGTCTGCGCGATAATCTATTGTCGCTGCGATCAGCCATTCAACCCCGTCTGAGCTCACCTGTGGCGTGAAATCAACAGTAAACGTGGCAAATTTGCGACAGCCAAGCAAGGGGTACTATAGGCCTTTCCACACCCGCACATTGCGCTCACGCAGTTTGACCCGCAAGGTGTTGCGGTTAATGCCGAGGAGCTCGGCTGCGCGCAATTGATTGCCGCCGGTGGCGGCGAGGCAGGCGCGCAGCAGGGGCGGCTCGATTTCAGCGAGGATGCGCTCATAGAGACCGGACGGCGGCAGGGCCTGGGCGAAGCCGGCGAAATACTGCGACAGATAGGCCTCGGCGTGATCGGCAAGACTGCCCTCGCCACGGGCCCGCACCTCGGTTTCGGGCGGCGGCGGAATGGCCGTCAGCTCGCGGGCCACGGAGGCGGCCGAAATCGTGTCGTCGATGTCGATCGCCATCAGCCGCCGCACCAGGTTTTCCAGTTCCCGCACATTGCCGGGCCAGCGATACTGCTTGAGACGCTCGACTGCATCGGCGGCGATCTCCTTGCGCGGCAGACCCTCGGCGGCAGCGCGGTTGAGGAAGTGGCGGACGAGGTCAGGAATGTCCTCGCTGCGCTCGCGCAAGGGCGGCAGGCGCAGCGGCACGACATTGAGGCGGAAGAACAGGTCTTCGCGGAACAGGCCCTGCTGGATCAGAACGCGCAGGTCCTTGTTGCTGGCGGCGACAATGCGCACGTCCGTCTTGATCGCCGTGCGCCCGCCGACCGTCGTGTACTCGCCCTGCTGGAGTACGCGTAACAGCCGCGTCTGCGCCTCCATCGGCATGTCGCCGATTTCGTCGAGGAACAATGTGCCGCCTTCGGCCTGTTCGAACCGGCCCGAGGCGCGGGTGTTGGCGCCGGTGAAGGCGCCGCGCTCGTGGCCGAACAGTTCGGATTCGATCAGATCGCGCGGGATCGCCGCCATGTTGACGGCGACGAACGGGCCGTTGCGCCGCTTGCCATAGTCGTGCAGCGCGCGCGCCACCAGCTCCTTGCCGGTGCCGGACTCGCCGGAGATCATCACGGTGAGATCGGTCTGCATCAACCGCGCCAGCACCCGGTAGATTTCCTGCATGGCGGGCGAGCGGCCGACCAGCGGAATCGAATCGAATTCGCCGTCGTCGGCGGCATGCGCCACCCGCTCCTTCGGCTCCGCCAGCGCGCGGCCGACGATGGTGATGAGCTCCTTGAGGTCGAACGGCTTCGGCAAATATTCATAGGCGCCGCGTTCC